>JALJPK010000230.1 GCA_022968985.1 Pseudomonadales bacterium
CGGCGGTACCGCGGATTTTGATTTTGGTATTTATCGAAATGCGACTGAAGAAGAGGAAGATGACGATGGCTATGAAGATGTTTTTGAACATTTTGGTGCAGCGGGCGATCGCTTTTTAGGCGGTGAAAACCTACTCGAAAACATGGCCTATCAAACCTTCGCTGATAATATCAGTACATGTCGTGATTATAAAGTGGCCTTCACCTGTCCGCTGGATGCTAAACCGTTTGCGGGTTCAGAAATGTTTATTGATCGCACGCAGGCCGCACAAACCAATACCTTGATGTTAATTGCAAAATTACGACCTTTGTGGGAAGAGGGAAAATTACAAAGTGATACCATTAAATTTAATTTTTTAAATCGTGACGGTGAAAAGAAAAACTGTGAATTTAAAATAAACAGCGATGCTTTATTAACATATTTACATGAGCGAATCAGCCTCGGTGTTCATAACTTTTACGATGCGATGAAAAAAGCCTTTCATGGTAAAAATGCACAAAAAATACATATCTTACTTGCGGGTAATTCAAGTCAATCTGAGCTGGTTAAAAGTGTATTCGCTTTAGCAGACCCTACAATATTATCTAACCTTGATGAAAATATAAATTTATCTCCAATGGCTTCTGCATTTGGTTCGCTATTGTTAGAACAAGGGCAACTGAAACAAGAACAAGAGAAAGACAACTATTTAAGTGAGCTTTATCAGAGTAATCCACCTGAACTGATTGTCCACTTACCACTGCAAGCGGATAAAGATGACCCTTACAAACCAACGTGTAAAACAGGCGTTGCATTAGGCTTGTTATCGTTATGCCCTGGGAGTGCAACCAAGGTTATTAATCACATGACTGCGCTCACAGAGGGAGAAGCGCCTTTTGCTTTTCATGTCGGACGTATCAGAAGAAAGTGTTTCACTGTTGGTTTGAAGCAAGGTGAAATCTATGGTACTTGGCACCTTTTAGGTACTATCCGAGAGCGTGTGTTTGAGTTATATGCGAGCCAATCTTCTAACGCCAGTAATAATTCATTACCAATAACAGATCCAAGTCTGCAATCGATGAGTATCGAACTTGCTGGAGAGACTGACAAGCATAAAGTATTTGCACGTGCAGTTGGACCTAAAACCATTGATATTTGCAGTGCTATTGATCTACAAGCTGTAGAAGATGGCGACTTTGAAAATCTGGAAGAAATTTTGTTGAAATAGTGAGAGGTTAGGTTGGGCTTTATGTCCAGCCAATAAAATTTTATCGCGAGATATATTATGCATTTAGGGAAAGATGATGAAGATAAAATGTTTTATATTTGAAGAGCATATTTTTTTAATTAAAAATATAGGCAGTGTTTTGCAATATCACTATGTACATGGTGAAGAAAGTACATCTGTTGTTGGTTGGGGAAATGAACAGTGGAAGTATTTTGTTAATTATATTGCAAAAAGTTTAGGTAGAGAAACAACGAAAGATTATGAATTCACCTTATATGTTCATCCGAGCATGAAACAAAAAATAAAGGTTTTTACTTCATTACTCACCAACTATAAGCATGAATCATTACTCGTATTTTTAACTTCTTATTTTAAAACGCATAAAACGCACTATGTATCGTTTAATTCAGTCCCAATAGGGTTTAGTCAAAAAGGTTATCATTCAATACAGCGTGATAAATTAGTTGAATATAATTTGCTATCTTGTTGCTCTGCTATATCTAATAGTGCCATAGAACGGCAATCATCCCCCCAGAAAAATAAAACAAACTCATATTCTAATAAAAGCATTAAATTCAAAATACCAGTGGCTAAAAATAACAGGAAAAAACTAAATAATGAACATGACGAAATAGTAAAAGAAGGCACGATATTTCATATTACAGGTTCATCATTTATGCTCGCAGTTGATGATGTGTCATTGTTTATTGCAGAACGTTTTTTTGAACCATATATACATCAATCGATTAACGAAATAGTTGAAAATGGGGATAGTGTTAAGGTTTATTGCCATCGTAATAGTGTGTCAATTGAATTGATGGGTAAGGGAATTAATCATGAATGATAAAAAATTTGAACTTAAAAATAAAAATGTAATGCATTTAATTGATAATTTGCAGAAACTACAAAACTTTGATACTAACCCATTAACAACATCAAGCGCTGCAAAAGCAGAGATTAACTTTTCAGAACAAGTTTTATCTCGTCATTGTCATTTTATAAAAATTAATGAGATTGGTTTCGACAAAGATATGCCTCGTCGAGAGTCTCTTGAAAATGTGATTTCGGCAATGAATAATCCAGAGTTTAATTTTGTATATCTACTCGCGGGCAACAACGATGGTGTAGATATGTACCTTGGTGTGACTCGTGATTATCATTATCCCGAGCATTCTAGATTGCATGCTTATGACCAAGGTGAATTATTGCGAGAAAGCTTTGCAGGTAATTTTCATGGCAGTAGTTTAGAGGATATTACCACCGAGCAAAAATTAAATAAGACGGTATTTAATCATTTAGCTAAGAGTCGGCGAGGATCTATCATAACGGGCGTGCCTTCGATTAATGAAAAGGCAGAAGATAAAGACCTTTATACACAAAAACTTGATAATTTAGTCAATAGTATGAATGGTTCTATGGGTAATTGGCAATTATTGATTGTGTGTGATGCAATGCCTGCATCTGAAATAAATGCGTTAAAAGAAACGCTTTATGATATTTATGATGAAGTGCATAAGTCTTCTAAAATAACAATACAAGAAAGTACCGGTGCAAATGAAAGTTCAAATGTGACGATTGGCTCTGGTACTAATAAAGGTGACAATACTGGAACTAATAGCTCTGACAGTAAGGGGACATCAACAAATAGCAGTAGCTCTGGCACATCAGATACACATTCAAAAGGTGTGTCGAAAGGCATATCAACTGGCTCAAGCACTTCAAAAAGTAAGAGCCAAAGCGAAGGCACAAATACAGGCCAATCGGTAACAACAGAGCATATTAATAAAGAACACCAAGTATTAATGAAATATATGGATGATGAATTATTTGATCGTGTAAACCTTGGTTTAATGAAAGGCTTTTATAAAACAGCGATCTATGCACTCGCAGAAAATCATCTAACCCATCAGCGTTTAGTTCGTAATTTATGCTCGATGTGGCAGGGTGATTCTTCTAGTCTAAGTCCGTTACGGGCAATAGAACTACCTAATGGAATTACAAATGATATTCATAAAGTCATTAAGCATTTTCAATCCTTAGAGGTCAATAATTTGTTAGGGCAATATTTACCCTTAATATTTGGACATCCAGATAACAAAGATAAACTTGAGCTGCGTACTTGCCTGACAAGCCGCGAGTTAAGTTTAATATGTGCATTACCTGCAAAAGAGCTACCCGGTATTCCACTGAGAAAAGGGGTTGAATTAGGCTTAAATCCTAAACAAACGGACCCTCTTAATTCTATAAACCTTGGAACTGTTATGCACCAAGGTACAGAACTTAAAAATAAAGCACTGATGATTGATAAACGAATGTTAAGTCGTCATACGTTTATTGCTGGGGTCACGGGGAGTGGTAAAACAACCACATGCAAACGTTTATTAACCGAATCTAAATTACCATTTTTAATTATCGAACCAGCAAAAACAGAATACCGTTCACTACTTAGTGAATTAGATGATGTTCAAGT
>JALJPK010000231.1 GCA_022968985.1 Pseudomonadales bacterium
GGCACCCACCGAAAACTAGAAAAAACACTGGTGAGCGCGGTGGTAAGGCTTAATACAGTGCCATTCAGGCCTGACCCTCGGCCTGTTAGAAAATGTCAATAAACCACGCATTAAAGCTAAGACAAGCCGATCAGACAGTGTAATGGTTTAGGTTTGGTTATTGTAAAAAGTATTGTTGAAGTGCATGCTGGAGAAATAAGCCTTTTTAATCAACATGGCTTAGTCATTGCTATAAATTTCATTGCACTAAAATTCGCTTTAACCAAGAAGAAAAATATTAAATATTTCACCTAACCCAACCTTAAAATTTCAAATTTACTGGAAATCTTTTATGAAACGACGTCGATTTATTAAATTATCGGGTGCTATTTCAATGTCGCCTGCATTAATGTTCTTATTTAAAGATTTACATGCTTCTGCCCTGGGAAATGAAATTCAAAATAAAACGTTTTTTTTATACAATCATGCCAATGGTTTGAATAGAACCTGTGTACGTAAGGCGAAAGATTCAACGGGTTCTGTAGTTGCACAGGGTCCTTTAACGACGTTAGCCGATAATATTAAGCAAGTTTCGGTAGTGGATACTTTGCGCTGTGATAACGGTGTAGATCAACATGGTAATGGAATTGGCGCGTATACCTGTGCCGGAGATGATCCTAATGAAGCCGCTGGCCCAAGTATTGATTGGACAATCGCACAAGGCTTAAGTGCTGAGCCTTTAAGTAGTAGTTTAATTCTAGGGTTGCCTTTTCGTCGTAATGATTTTAATTGTGCCTCTGGTTTGACTGTCTCGGCTTTTGGCGCTCGTCAAAAACGAATTCCAGAATACGATCTTTTTGCCACTTGGAATAAATATTTTGATTCAACCCAGATTTCTATTCCAAGAGGTTCCTCAGCCATGAATGATGATTTGCGTGCTCATCTTTTGGCGCGTGTTGGTGACGATACCAAACGGCAAATGGCACTGTTGCCAAGTTATGAACGTCAAAAAGCACAACAATATATTGATTCTTTAAATCAATTGGAAAAAACATTTAATTCTGTAAGAACACCCTGTTCGGATTTTTCATTAGGCAATAACTTAGAAATATCTGCAAATCAAGTTCAAAGAAATTTACAATCGAGTACTGATCATTTGGAAAATTATTGGGATGCGATGATGTCCATGTCTGCCGCACTTGTTTCTTGTGGTTTAAAAAATCAGGTAAGCTTTCTACATAGTATCGGTTGTGCGCATATGCTTTATCCAACTGGACGTAACGATGGTACTGTATTTAATGGCCATTGGCATGACTCTCTTCCTGTTGGAGAAGGTGATGGGTTAAGTGAGAATGAATTAAACGAAGAGTTTAATACCGCTCCCAAGTTTGTGCCTTTTAGTGATAAACAAACAGGTGACGGCGAAACAGGAGCAGACATGGATTATGTATTGTCGTTACACGCGGGTCATATTAATAAATTTTGGAATTTACTTAAACAAGCGCCTGATTATTCGGGAGGTAATATGGCTGATAATGCCACTTTAGTTTGGGCAAGTGATGGTGGCGGAAAACACCATGACGGCCAAAGCAGTTATTGCCCGATCATTGTATCGGGAGATAATACCCGAATTAAAAAAGGAGTATTTGTGCCAGGTTCATCAAGGCCAATTGCCGATTTATGGTTAACTTTAGCAGCGCAGCACGATATCAATCTTGAGCGTTTTGGTGATGGAACAAATGGTGGCACAACTAAAATATCAGAGTTATTAATTTAAGGAGGTTTAGAGTGATGTCTTATAGTTATTTATTGTCTTTAACAATTGTTTTCTCTAGCTTTTTATTATTACAAAGTTGTGAGCAGGACGATGATTTTGATTTGGATGATGAAATTGAAATTTTAACAGAAGAATTAGACAGGCCGGTTTTTGCTGAAAACAGTAATAATCCTTTTGATGATCAGTGTCACCCTTTTTATACAGAAGGCAAATTAAGTCCTAATCTTCGTTTGCTTAATTCGAAACAGTTGGAAAATGCAGTTAAGTTTTTAAATCCAAATTATGAGAATTATTCAGATCCATTACAATCACATCAAGTTTCAGCTCAAGCTGTGTTAACGGATTCGTTAATATTAGACAGTGCCACTACGGCTAAAATATTTGATCTGATGGAGCCCATTTCAGCTTTTTTAGTGCAAACCTTAACAAGTGGAACATCCTGTAATGTTTCCACTATTAGTGAAGAGGCAAATTGTTTTATTCCTAAAATTCTACAAATATTCACTGGCCTAACAAATTTAAATGCCGAGGATTTTGAAGCACAATTACGTCAAAGCTATCAACATTATCGACCAAATAGTCAAACCGAAGTGGCATTACAATCCACTATTCTTGAACACCTTATGTCTACGGATATGCTTTTTATTAATGAAGTGGGTTCTATTCGAGATTCTTCCGATGCTAGTTATATTTTTAAGGGCCAACAAGTTGCTCGGATAATGCACTGGGCGCTGGCACAAAAACCACCCACTGCCCAGTGGATGGATTTTTTTGCAACACAAAATTGGCAAAATGAAGAACTAATGACCCAAAAAGTTCAACAGTTACTTAATGAGTCCAATAGTGACAATGGTGTATTACAGTTTGTGCAAAATTATTTATTTTTGGATTCTGAAACGATTCAAGGTTTACCACAACCTGATGCGGGACCTATGGAAGAGTTAGATCAATTACTTAAAATTCAAATTCAAGATTTAATAACACAAGCTGATTTTTCATTTGATAAGTTATTTATAGAACCAACCAATTTAATGCAAAACCCTAGTTTTTTATCTCGACTGACAGCAAAAGCAACTAAGCCAAGTCCTGTCACACGAGGCCATGTAATTGCGATGAAACTGCTTTGCAAAGAGCCACCTGGTGTAGCAGTAGATTTCCCTATTGTTGATGTGAGTAAGTTGCCAGACACACTTACTCCTAGAGAAATATTAGAGCAACATCATTTATCGGATGGTTGCCAAGGCTGTCATCAATATATGGAACCATTTGGTTTTCCACTGGATATTTTTGATATCGCAGGCAATCGAATTCATCAGTGGCCAAATGGTAAAGCAATTGATACAAGGGTTGAAATAAATCTGCCATCGTTATCCATTAATGGAAGTTACGGCAGTTTGGATGATCCTACTCAAGCTATTTTGGATCTTACTGAAGCCATAGTACAATCCGATGAATTTGATCAATGTATGAATCGGGCGTTAGTAAGTTATATGGGTGGTGTGGATCTGACTAACAATAGTCAGAATTTATCTGAAGAGTTAAGTTGTACTGAAACTCACAGAGCGGATAAGAATGTTCATAAGACGATTGCTCAATTTTTCTTATCTAAGTCTTTTATTATTCGCTATGAAAAATAATTTGAAGCTAGTGTTTAATTTTTAATTGAGAAAATAAGCTTTTGATATTTGAAGCATTCGTGAACTAATTAGGGGTAAATCTTAACTAAGTTTTAACTGGGTCGTGCTGTGAGGTATGAAGTCAGATTTGATCCTATATTAAAGTAAGTATAAAGAGTGATTCAAAAGAGTCGCTCTTTTTTTATGTCTTAAACAAATGGCTAGACACAACTAACAAAAGTGGATGTCCCTTTTGGTTAGGCTTGCTAACGAATAATGAGCTGTAGGTCGTGGCTCGCCGCGTCAACGAAAATGCTTTGAATTGGTTGTTTGGCTGTCTTATTATTTTGACTGTTTTTTTGGTTTAGGTTTTAGGCTCTTAGCTTGTCATAAAACTGTAATAGGTCGGTAAGATGATTTAATGTGGTTCCTGTTCCTGTTCCTGTTCCTGTTCCTGTTTTTGATTGTTATGGACAGTCATAGGTTTCTTTGGCTTTCTATCGTCTGTTTTAACTGAAAATTAAACTTAATTGTCATTAGTTAAA
>JALJPK010000232.1 GCA_022968985.1 Pseudomonadales bacterium
GAATTAAGCGATTTACTTAATACAACCGATTATGATTTATTTAGTGATGAAACTATTCAAGAAAATAATAACGATGTAGAAGTATTAAATGAAAGCGGTGATACTGTTGAATTATCTACATTCCATGATCTAAAAAGTTATATTCAATCACAACATGGTTGGTATTTAGAGTTAGAGAAAAACTCAACAGACCCAAGTGCTCGAAATATATCAAAAGCGACTAACTTTGCTGAGTTAGTGTTTTTTACCCAATACTTACCTCCTTCTAATACCTGTAAAATTGATGGTTCTAGTATTTTATATGGACTTGATTTTACTACTGGAACTGCGTCATTACACAATCCATTTTATTCCGTTGTACCAGCTGAAGGCGATGAGGACCAAAGTGCCACTGTTATTAGTTCACAATACTCTTTAGGTATTGGCCTAGCGTCAGCGCCTGTGATTCATTTAGGTGAGTCAGGTGAGGTGAGTGTATTAACTCAATCAGCCACGGGTTCAGTTGTTACAACGAGTATTAATTATGCGTTTGAAAAAGGCACTCGGTTATCTTGGAAATATATTTATTAAGTTTTAAATAATTAATGGGACACAGTTGTAATAGTTTAGATTGTGCTCCCTTTAATTTAAAATTAACTCATTCATTAGCTTTACAGTTATTAAAGCAAGTGGATTTAAGCGATTGTTATCCAGCAAAAAATAGCGATTCGATTACAGCCGCAGTCGTTTGAGCCCAATGATTTAAATGTTTGGAGAGAAGTGAAGTAATGATAATGCCCATCAAATAAAATTAACCCATAGCTTTTTAGAAATGGCAAAAGTCTTTAATTTTAAATATTCAAAAGCAGACGCTATTTGGGGTGTATTTCCAGCAGTAAAATAGTTGCAAAATAGTAATAAAAGTTTCGTAAAAGACAAGAAGTTACATAACGTTTTTTTTGTTAAAAAAAGTATATTGAAATTAAAGACCCGTTTTGTTTTTAATGTGACACAGATTCAAAAAAAGCTGTGATCCACTTCGAAATTGGGCTAGTTACAAACTGTTACAAAAAAAAATATCAATTTACTGAAAAATCCAAATGTTAATAAACACCTTTTGTATAAGGGCTCTAGGTGGTTTTATTAAATAATAAAAATATTAAATGACAGTAACACACTCTATTAAATTCATACCAAATTAATACTGATTTTCAAGCTCTATACTATTGTGTATCAGAAAATTATAGGGTGGTTTATGAAAAAAATTTTGGGAATTATTGTTGCAGTTTTGTGCAACACTCAAGCATTAAGTCAAAGTGCATATACTGCAACAAACGATGATTTCAGTGCAGTGCCTGTATTGTTATCCCGATCCTCCACACCTTTAGTTATGTTAGCTATGAGTGTAGATCATCAATTATTTATGAAAGCTTATAGTGATTATGCCGACAATGACGGTGATGGAATACTGGATACTACTTATGATGATGATTTTTCTTATTATGGATATTTTAATTCTAACTATTGTTATAAATACGGTTCGGGTATTTTTTATCCAGACAGTGAAGTAGACGATTATCCAAATAATACTCAGCAAGTTTGTTCAAGTTCAAATGATTGGAGTGGAAATTTTTTAAATTGGGCAACCATGACGCGCTTAGATATTTTACGCAAAGTACTTTATGGTGGAAAACGCGCAACTGATGATGAAAGAACCATTCTCGAAAGGGCGCATTTACCCCTTGATGGGCATGCATTTTCAAAAGTATTTGTCTCAAACAATATGACAGATTTTACGCCTTATAATAAATCATCAATTAGCATGTGTAATATATCAGAATCAGTTTCTGGATCGATGTTACCAATAATTAAAGTCGCAAAAGGCGAATACCCAAGATGGGCAACCTCTGAGAAATGGCAATGTAATTGGGGAGGAACTTCAAGAGCACCTAGTGGAGACTCATTAGACAATCAAGTGGTTATCAAGGTATTAGCATGTGACCCAAATTTTGATGGTGGCACGGATAATAAATGCAAAGAATACCCAAGTGGTGATATAAAACCCGTTGGATTATTGCAATTATATGGTGAAACTGGCGAAATAGAATTTGGATTGATTACAGGCAGTCACGCTAAACCTGATCAAGGTGGTATGGTTCGATCTGATATTTCAAAAATAGCAGGTAATGATGATTCAAATGAGGATGAAATTGATATTGATTCGGGCCAATTTACAGGAACCGAAGGCATTATTTCAAATATAGAAGCTCTCAGGATGGTAGGGGTACAGCGCTCAGGTTCTAACTTTCATTTAAATTGTTCCGCGTACGGCATTAGTATCGATACCTTTTTAACTAGTGATTCTTCTAATCGATTATGCAGCGATTGGGGTAACCCAATTAGTGAAATATATCTTGAAGCATTACGTTATTTTAGTGGATTAACACCTACTACTGCTTTTCTGGGTGATGACGGCAGTATTATTGATGGTATGAGTCATTTAGATACTTGGCAAGACCCATTGTCAGATGAGAATAATTGCGCTCAATGTTCCATTATTGTGTTATCTACCGGTTTGAATTCTTTTGATTCAGATGATTTAGATGGTGTTACCGATTTAAATGGTATTAGTTCTCGATCAGGTTTGAGTGATATCACGGACGAAGTAGGTAATTTAGAAACGGGTAACTTTAATGCTTATGAATATCTAAATGGTGGAGACGGTAAAGCGGCTTGTGACTCAACTAATCAAAGTAATAGAAATGTCGAATTATCTGATATGGAAGGTGTATGTCCTGAAGTACCTGTATTACAGGGTAGTTATGAATTAGCCGGTTTGGCACATTTTGCTAAAACTAAAGATTTAAGAGCGGATTTAGATAATGATCAATTAATAAATACTTATGCCGTTCAATTGGCTCAAAGTTTACCCTCATTTGATGTAAAAATTGGGGATGACATTATTACAATTCTACCAGCATGTACTACAACCAAAACCCCATGTAGCTTTTTAAATGTTGATGTTATAGAACAAAGTGCCACAACAGGAAACTTAGTGTTTTATTGGGAGGACTCTTTGTGGGGAGGGGATTATGATTTAGATACCGCGCACCGGATAGAATACTGTGTAGGAAGCGCCTGTGGTGATTCTACTAAATCAAATGAAATTAGAATTACAAATACAATGTTAAGTAAATCAACACCTGAAATTTCGGTTAATTATTCTTTGTCGGGTACAAAAAATAGTGATGGAGTGAATAGTGCTTTATGGGTGAATAGCCCAAGGGGGACAGGCAATTTTAGTGTATTTGCTGGTGAAGAATCAAATGCGAATAGTGCACCTTCACCTATTACTCAGAGATTTGAAACAGGAAGTTCAGAAGCGAAATTATTACCGAACCCATTATGGTTTGCCTCAAAATATGGTGGGTTTAATGATATAGATGGGGACAAAACCCCCTTGAATATAGACCTTGATGACTCTGAATGGGATTCAATAAACAATCAAACTGGATTAGTCGGCAGCGATGGTATTCCTGATAATTATTTTCATGTTACTAATCCGTCAGAATTAGAGCGTCAGCTTTCCAATGTTTTTGATTCGATTGTAAACCGTACGTCCTCTGGTACAAATGCAGCAGTTGTTGCTAGTAAAACCGATGGGGTAGGAGCGGTATATCAAGCATTATTTCAACCCTCATTAACAATTGCTGATAAAACTATTAACTGGGGGGGGGATGTTACATGCCATGTTTATTGATCAATACGGAAATGTTCGTGAAGACACCGATGGTGATCATAAATTAACGAGCGCAGATCAAGCAGTGACAATGTATTTTGATGAGATTCAAGAGCAAACGTTAGTACAGCGTTATAACAT
>JALJPK010000233.1 GCA_022968985.1 Pseudomonadales bacterium
ATTTCTATGTAGGCATCATCACGTGTTTCTTTCATCCAACGAGCGCTTTCCATACCAAACTTTCTGTTATAAAGAATGTTTTCTACCTTACGGGTATTCATTTGCTTGGTTGCGTCTAATGTTCGACGACCAGTTAGTTGGGTTAAATGCCAACCATAAGATGAGCGAAAAGGTTTATGGTATTCATCGATTTTTAAGCTTGCTAAAACATCACGAAAAGCAGCATCATAACTATTAGGATCTGCCCAACCTAAATCGCCACCACGAATTGATGTAGGACCTTCTGAATGTTCTTTAGCTAATTCTGCAAAGTCTGCTTCACCGGCGTTAATTTTATCTAAAAAACCTTGTAACATTTCTTCCGCTTTGGCTTCACTTAGGATAATGGTTGGATTTATCAAAATGTGACGAGATTTTACTTCTTCAACTTCAACAACTTCTTTACCTCGAATATCTATGACCTTAACAATGCTGTAACCCAAACCTGTACGAATAGGCCCTAATACAGTATCTTTATCCTTGCCATCAACAACTTCTGAAAATAAGGTTGGCATTTCATTAATACTCATCCAACCAATATCACCACCTTCTAAGGCGGTATCAGCGCTAGATGAGGCGATAGCAATTCTTGTAAAGTCACTACCATTATTAAGTAACTCAATAACTTTGTCGGCACGAGATTTTGAATTACTCATATCTTCTTGAGAAGGGTCAGTAGGAAACTCGATTAAAATATGCCCTAAATGATATTCAACATCATTGTTGGTTTGCTCTTTCATCACATTCAGTAAATTACTTATTTCGTGCGGTGAAATGTAAATTCGACGACCAACGCTGGAGCGCCTAACTTCACCAGAAATAATTTCAGTACGAACATTTTCACGATATTTTTCATAATCTATACAGTCTTTTACGATTGATTGACGAAATTCCTCAAGCGTCAGATTGTTTTCTTTGGCCATATTACCCAGTGTATCGTCTAGTTGTGCATCACTAATTTGCACTCCCATACGCTCACCTATTTGTAATATTAAGCTATCGTTAATTAGTTTCTCGGTGATTTGTGTACGTAATGCCCGATCAGAAGGTAAGCTTTGATCATTTTTCTCAGCTTGTGCCTTAATTGTAGTGATCATCGATTTAATTTCAGACTCTAAGACCACACCACTATTAACTATGGCGGCAACGCGATCTAACTCAACCTCAGCGGCTTGAACAAATGAATGAGTGCTAAGAAGCAATGATGTGGTTAATGCTATTAATTTCAGTGTATTTTTCATGTAACGTTAATTTCTTTATTAATTATTGAGAAAGTAAGGGCGTTTATAGCCAAATATACTTGAGTTAAACATATCTGCAATACTATCGGGTGAGCGTTTACCACTCATGCCATTGTATACAAATTCGATTTTAAACCCGCTATTAAATGCATCGCGGTTATCATTGTTGATATTTTGTTCTTCTAAATTTGAATTGATGTGGCGATGGTACGATAACCTAATTCCCCAACAACAACTATTGTATTGCATGCCAAGGTAACTTTCGAGGCTTCGTTTTTGCTGTAAATCTTGTGTTAGTCGACCAACAACTTGCCAATTTTCATTTAAAATAACATTACTTAACAATGAAACCTGTTCAATGCGTATACCTGAGACATTACGAGTATAACGATGGTTCAATTGAATTGTCTGATTTTTACTAAATTGGTAATCAATCTTACTTTGACTCTTATTGGTGGTACTGGTATCCGTGTTATATTGAATATCACCAGTGAACTGCCATTTTCGATTAAGGCGCAGGTAAATTTCGCTCGCCAAAGCAGATTCTTCGGTCGCAATCGTTTGCTCTTTATGAAGAGCACTATCATTGTTATTTAGGTAGACAATACGGCCGAGGCTTAAACGAAATAACTCTTGGTTTTCAGCGTTTAATAGACGACTGGTTACGCCCCATGAATATTGATTAGCTTGAGCTATTCTATCTAAACCACTAAAACGTTTGTCACGAAATAGTCCATTATAATCATCTTGTAATGTTGTTGTATCGTATACACCAATAGCACTTTGATCTTCATTGGGGATATATAAATATTGTAATTGTGGTTCTAACGTTTGAGTATAGTTATTCCCTTGATATGCCAATTGTTTGTCAAAATTGATACCGCCATGCATTCTAAATTTTGGCAAGGTACGACTGACATTTTCTTTTAGACTACTATTTAATGGAATGTTTTCTTGATGATAAGTGGTTTGTAATAACTTTAATTCTGAGTTAATGAACCAAGAAGGGGTTGAAATAGGTAAAGTGATGCCAGCTTCAATATGGTAACGCTGCGCTTCAGGTAAATTTTTATCCGGGGTTACAAACCGTGTAAGCTCAGAATAAATATCGAACACCGCAATGCTAAAAGGTAAAGCTTGTTGGCTGCTTATTTCAATATGTGGCTCTGTTTTATAACTCGGTGTATGACTTCCCAATACTTCAAAATCTTGTATTTGTACTGTTGCCCGCCAAGTATCACCAAAATAAGCAAGTTCACCAATTTGATATAAATAGGCATCGTTAGAATTATATTGTGCGCTACCTAAATCAATTAAGTAGTTATCATCACTGATGGTTGTATAGTCAATATAGGCGCGAAAACGATCTGAAAAATTACCCACATGCTGTAAACGAGCCAAATAACGGGAATCATTATTGTTTGTTAATAAATTATCTCTATCTAAATATTCAAGGTTAATTGTGCCGGATTGTAAATCAGATAAATAACGATATTCTGTTTGCAACTGGGTACCGCGTTTTGACATATAACGGGTTGTTATCGTGGCGTCCATATTTTCTGAAATATTCCAATAATAAGGCATCGTGACTTCAATGCCGGACTTTTGACTTGAATCAATTGTCGAGTATAAAAGCCCAGATTGACGTTCATCGGTAATAGGAATTGAAAAGTATGGTACATATAACACAGGAATATCAAAGAGTTTAAAGCGTACATTGTAGGCTTCAAGTTGTTTGTTTTCGGCTGAAATATTTATTTCACTTGCTTGCATAAGCCAGTCAGGTGTTTCGCCATAACAGGTTGTATATGATGAATCTATAAGGGTTAACTCGCCTTGATCATTTACCGATATTAATTTAGCACTACCGTGACCTGGGTTATTGTTTAGTTGATATGATGCATCGTGTAATTGCGTCGCCTTTGATGCTTCGCTGGCATTTAATTTAGACGCAAATATATTAATCGCTTTATTTTGAAAGTGGATATCGCCTTTAGCATTAATTAATGAAGAGGCGCGATTGATCTCAATTTCATCTGCAATGATGGTTTCAGATTGATTAACCAGTGTGACGCCGCCAGTAAACTTGGCAAATTGATCTTTTACAATTTGTGACTTTGTTGAGGTAATAATAATTGATTTATCATTTTCAATGTTTTGTTAAAAATGGCACTACTCAACTCATTCCGATTGATTTGCTTGAGCAAACTGCGGATGTTTTCATGAAGCCACTCAAAGAACGGCTTTTTGTGCATCTCTGGAATGAACTTTGTGGTTGGATGACT
>JALJPK010000234.1 GCA_022968985.1 Pseudomonadales bacterium
TTTAGTCTCATGAAAAAATAACGACGATTATAAAGATTGGTTAATGAATCGGTGGACGCTAACAGTTTTAGCTTTATACTCGAATTTTTTAGTGCAATTTCGAGTTGTTTGCTGTGTGTATTTTCAATGCCATGAAAAACAATATAACCCTGATCATTGGTGGTTTCATTACATAAAAACCAACGGTCCTCTATAGTGCAAATTTCAAATGTACGTTGACGTTGAGTTCGTCTTTCTTTATTGGCGGTTACAATCCATTGATCAATGTCATCAGTGTCGTATTTTAGTCCTTTTTTATCTTCATATGATTTTTTAACACAATCGGCCCATTTAGTACTATTAATCTCTGAAACCTGTGCATTATACAAGCTTGCAAAGGTTTTGTTGGAAAATAAAATGGTGTCGTCGGGGCCAAAGACCGCAATCACATCATTAGTATTTAAAATGTTATCAAGCAATAATGCTTGAATAATAGAGGGAATATTTTCCATTTATTTTTTTGAATCATTATAGGCAAAGGATTTAATTTAAGGATAGCAAAAATATGTTAAAAAAGGAGTATAAATATCACAGTTTTAGGTGATCGCCTTGTTATATTTATATAAAACCCTGCAAATTAATACTGGGGTTATTCAATTGTTATAAAAATATAGAAGATTGTTTTATGTGTTTAAACAGAGTTGCTAATTTTTGAGATATTTTATTGATCTAAACTCAATGAAAACAAGTGGTTGATTGAGTGAATTATGCAGCCAAAAAATAGACTAAACTAAAAAAAGTCTTACGAAACACACCGTACACCACTGATCAGTGTAAGGTGACTTAAGCTTGATTATGCCTAGTGCAAGTTGAGCCGCTACATAACTCAAACATGCGTTTAGTTACAGTTAGTCCATAGAGTGTAAATCCCTATCAAACTCATCCGCTTTTAAATGGCAACATAATTTTTTTGCAATTGGGTTTGGGGAGAGACAAGCTTGAAAGTATAAAAACGAATACTCTCAAGCTTCTAGTGTTACAACACACAGTTTGAAAACATAGCCAAAAAAGACTTAGTGTGACGCTTTGATTATTTTAAAACCTTTTGATTGATAAAGTATCTTAATGTTCTTAAAGCTTTCTTTAATCGTACTTTCATAATCTAAGAAGTCATTAACCACAATTAAAAGATGACCATTTGATTTTAAATGGCTTTTACTTTGGGTAATAAATTTTTCAGTAATACTGTAATTAGTGCGTTTATTTTCATGAAATGGTGGGTTGGATACAATCCAATCGTATTTCGTTTCAGCAACTTTAGCTAGGCCATTTTGAGAGAAAAAACGAATATCTGTATTATTTAATTGATTAGATTGCGTGGCACAAAATATAGCGAAATAATCGCTATCAAGCCCTGATACGTCAGAACTAAACGCAGTGCAATATTGTGCGATGATTCCGCAACCACATGCAAAGTCTAATACTTTACCTTTGATTGGCTGAGGGTGCTTTTCTAGAAAATTTAAAAGCGTTAAAGTGCCTTTATCGATATGGCCGTGGCTGAATACACCGGGTAATGTTTTTAATGTTTTTGATTGGTGCTCAAAACTCTTTGTGTATGTTGTTAAATCAAATGGCTTAAGTGTTTGTTTGGGTTCTTGTTTAAGTGGGTACATTTCAAAAACACGACAACGTCTAGCATTATCTAATTGCTGGCATTGAAATCCATATTTAGCGGCAAATTTTTCAAAGCTTTTTGCGCCAAGTTCATTTTCACCCAAAACCCAAAGATGAATCTGTTCTAAATCTTGTTGACTTAACCAATGCAAAAGAATTTCAGTTAATTTTTTTGCTTTAGGTAACACTAAAAATATATCACTTTGTGCTTCTAATTTAGTGTTTAGAAAATTAATAATGGATGTGTTTTTACACTTATCATTTGTTTGATCTTCTCTTATACAAACATAGGTGATTTCATCAAAAAGCGGTTCGATAGATAAATAAATATCTTCAGGGTTGATAACAAATGCTTTTTTATATTCGAAAAGCTCGGACTGCTTTTCAAAAAAACGATGACTAATAGATTGAATGGGTGTGCTCAAATTAATTTCTCGATATTTATTTTATTTAAACTGACTCATGATATAGCTGGATTTTTTAAGTAAATCAGCCGAGCGATCGTCAGTAGGAAGGTTTTTGTCTTCAAAATGATAGGAGCTTACGTAGCTTGCTATCATCTCGTCGACACGATTTTTATCAATTATGGCGTTGTTCACATAACTGCTGGCAATAATGGTTCTTGCGGTTGGATCAAACAAACTAACACCGCTTGATAGATCACTAATAGGGTTCGAACAACCAAACGATTCTTTTAATATTGTACTTAATATATCAAAATGACTGGTGCGGTAATTCACTTCTAATTGTTTGTTTGGCCAATGAATCACTAGCGGCACCTGTAATTGGTATTTAGTGAAATTGCTACCATGGCCCCAATAATTCATTTTTTGTTCATTAAACTCTTCTGCATGATCCCCTGTAATGATCACAATGCTGTTGTCCCACTTATTTTGTTCAATCAAAAAATCTTGAATCTGTTTAACGTATTGGTCAATTTTATAAGCGGCATTATAATATTGATTTAAATAGATTTGAGCATCACTTTGGTTGTTTAATGAAGACATTTCTATTTCTTCACTTGGCTCAAAGGGTTTTTGTTCATTTTCAGGGAAATAATAAGAATGATGAGTTGAGTTAAAAAATAGGAAACTAAAAAATGGTTGCTGTGACTGGTTAACAAAATCTTTAAAACTGTCAACTAAGGCTTTGTCGCCTAATAAACTGTTGTTATTTTTGTGAGACTGTACTGAGTCTAATTGACTAAAAAATAACGATTTTAACTCGGTGCGTTCTATATCTTGATTGGCAAGAATTGCAAAGTCGTAATCTAATTGACGTAAATGAGAGATAAATACAGGTTCACTTCGAGCCGCTTTTGCATCATTCCAATAGATTGGTGATATGCCATAGAATAAAGAAAAAAGTCCTTTTGTTGTCACGTTGCCAGCAGATAAATGTTGTTTGAAATTTAGTCCCTGTTGCGCAATGTTATAAATATTAGGTGTAATGTCTTGACTCATCGCATCAAATCGCCAGCTTTCTAAAGCAATGATAATGATATTAGGTGTGTTGTCTGCACTACACACAAGGGGATTAGTTGGATAATTAAAATCAGAGGACGAATTACCCGTAATAGGTAAGTTATCCTCTAGTAAATCTTCATTAATCAGGCCCCACTTTTTTATGTCGTCGATGGCTATCAATGGCATATACCAAGGAATAGCCGGGGTAAATCTTAAAATAGCACTCATATTATGCGCATGAGAATACGCATGAATGCTTTGGCCAACAAACAATGACAAAAATGAAAGTGTAAACAGTGTGATGCTTGTTTTCTTTTTGATATATGGCGCGATAATAGGCTGCACGAAATAACTGGCTAATAGGCTAAACAGTGTAATGAGACTTATTTTAATTAGAGTTAATACTGAAAAACCAAATCCTTGGAAATCAGTGAAAAACATATTGATAAAAAATCCGTTAATATGGAATCGATACATGTTGTAAACTGTATTGTCAATAATTAAAATTAATAGGATTGAACCAAATAACAAAGCGTTTAACCCACGAAAAATACGTTTATTAAGCCAGCTTTTATCAACATCAAAACCAAGCTCAACCACTGTGCCTGCGCACTCTAAACCTAAAATGGGGCTATCCCCAGCTGGCGCTGGGTATTTACCTTGGCGCTGCATGCAATCAGAGCGATTTAC
>JALJPK010000235.1 GCA_022968985.1 Pseudomonadales bacterium
TAATTTTTGTACCTGTTTATTTAACGCTTGAGTTTCTTTACTAATTGGCACAACTCGTTGTATTTGATTTTTCTTAATCGTTGAATTCGAATAATCACCGCTTAAATTAGGGAACACATTAATAGGGCATATATCACACGTAGGGTCATTAAATGAAGCCTGAACCTGTTTACCATTCACATATTTTAATGAATTAGCCTGCACATTATCCACATGCTCAAACGTGGCCCAAGTCCATTGAGGAGAAGAGATGGTTTTCATTGCGATGTGCATGCCTACTAATCCCATTGTTTTTATCGAATACTCACCTTTTTCATCAGTGACATATGCTTCAACCGTTAAGAATCGTTCGGGAATATCAACACTTGGATCCATTTGCTTCCAAGCTAATTTAATTTCAGTCGCGCCTTCTTTTTCACGGCTATTACTTGGAAAAATAATGGTTGGGTTATTTTTAGAAAAAGCGACCTGACCTTCAATATTATATAGTTCATTATTTACAATATAATCAAACTCAGATTGATTCATCATGACTTGATAGCGTACCAAGTTGCCATTTTGATCCCAAATTGCATCAGTGAAGGCTTGCTTAAACTCATCCTCTACATTAGCGCCATTTTGTAAATCGCCTCTGCTGGTTCGAGATATAATTGGGCTATTATTCTGATTTTCCATTGTGAAACCTGATGGTAAACTATGAGTGCCCCAAGGCTTAGGTGTGCTTCCATCTGTTAAATACACCTCATAACTTTCTTTCCAGTCTTGCCATGGATATCGACCTTTATCAGACATAATAGCTTTTGGTTGTCCAGATGACGATACAGGCCAATTTAATGCTATAAAATTCTGCCAAGACACAATTTCAAATAATCGTTGCACTTCAACAAATTTTTTCTGGTTGTCTAATGACTCCTTTAATTTGAGGTCAATATCAAATGGCGCTTTTGCCACTAATGGCTCTGGATATTGAAGGTAACTATTCAAAGTATGGTTTTTAGTTGTTTTGTCTGGTTCCTTTTCTTTGTTTAAACAAGAAACAAAACCTAAGGTTATTGCTAAAGTCAGTAACGGAATGATTAAGGGTGAAGAAACTATACGCGAAGAAACTGGTGAACTAGATTGTTTGTTATTATTCAAAATTTATTTTGCCTTTAAAAGTTTTAGAAGGTATTCAAATGAACAGTTAAAGATAGAAGAAAATCTGGGAATTACAATATTTTATAAATATGGACAGTAATTAAATAATGATCTACTTAAATTAATAGATCTAGACACTGACACTGCATAGGAACAAGGTTGGCGACACTTTTTATGCTGTTATATAAGATTAAATATTAGGGAATAATATTGAAATATTTATTAATACATTAAAATTTGATATAAATCGGTAACAATTTTGATAACTATAATAGGGTTGTCGATGCAATATTGAAGTACCTTCTCAGCTATCACAAATTTCTTCACTGATTAGAACTGAAAATACCAACGTAAGATCCCTCCTTTTTATACAAGTGTATTGTTCAATCTGATAATAAATAACGGTTTAATAATAAATAAAAAAATGATAGAAGAAGCTTATTTAAGTGGCCATTACCTTTATTACCTTTTAAATATATCGTTAAATTATATAGCGTAGGATCTAGTGTAGCCGTTGAATGGTTGACGAGTGAGGTGACTTAATTATTATACGGGTTCACTTTTTTTTAAACCTATGTGCAGTCTTTTGTTTTTTTTCAACAATTAGTGATGTAATAAATAGTGATGTAATAAATAGTGGGGCAATAAATTGCCCTATATTCAAAGAAGGTCACAACCATATATATATATGGACATACATAGTAAAAAAACGTCAAAATTTAAATAGGGTAATTTACACAGACAGTCATGGTTGTGTGGGTTAAATGGTAAAAGTTGTTACCGCTAAAATAAGCGGTGACAATTGTTTGTGGAGTAAATGGTGTAATGAAGTTACAGATATGCATTTAGACTGAATTAGTCTGGCTGTCTGTGTAAGTATAATTAAGTGGGTGAGAGCTTGCTCTTTTATCAATTAGTGAATTAATGAATTAGTGTTTGGGGTATAACGATTCTGACACTTAGAACGACAGGCTCTCAAAAGTGGATGTCCCTTTAATTTCTTTGTAGGTAGGGTGTCGCTTCGTTAATTCAACGGATTTTGGAGTATTTTAAGCTGTAATCTTTGAAGGTCGTGTCTAGTATCTTGACTGAACAATTAGGCAAGATGTTAGACACGACCCTCATTATTCTTTTTAGATTAAATTAGTCTGGCTGTCTGTGTAAATAAGTCTGGCTGTCTGTGTAAATACTTTTGGTTTTCATTAAGTGGGTGGGAGCTTGCTCTTTTATCAATTGGTGAATTAGTGTTTGGGCTTATTAATTGTTCTGACTTAGATTTACTGACTCTCAAAATTGGATCATCCCTTTTGGTTTTCACAGTGCTGGGTTTAAAGCTCAATATTATTGAAACAAAGTCTCAATTTAAGTTAATGTGATTGTATATTCCTTTACAACTAACGAATCTATTATTAAGATCGTTTAGTAAAATAGATTTCATAAAGCAAATTAGAAATTAATTAATAGGATTTAATATGAAAAACTTAAGTTATTTATTGGTATTAAGCGCTTTTGTGGGTTGTCAGTCAGACAATACTCTTGAAAATGAAGGAGATAAAAATAATGCTTCGCCTAATGTTGTCACTTCTTCTATAACGCAAACTACGACATCAATTGACACTTCTGCTTTTTCGGAAAACGATAATACTGCAAATCAGTCAGATGTGAGTTCTGAGTTGCCTCAGACAGATCTTACCGAATCCACTCAAACTCAGGGTTCGATTACCGACACGCAAAGTATGCAAACTACCGAGTCTTCTGAATATCAGGACTCGATGACAAACACACAGACTCTTCAAGACACGCAGTCAACTCAAAACACCACTACGCATACTGATCAAACAACTCAGTCAACTCAAGATACAACCGTAACCCAGACCGATACGGCTATTATCGAAAACAGTTATATATTGGATGGCATTGAGTTTACTGATTCTAATCTTATAAATTGTTTAAAAAAGCAGGAAGTTGAAAGCATTGAAGACGTCACCAGCTTTTCTTGTATTGGTGTTCAAAATAGCCAAAATCTAGTCTATTTATCAAAATTACAGTCGTTAACGCTAGGTGGTTCAAATATCGAATTATTGAATTTTGATTTACTGACTCAGTTAGAATCCCTCACTTTAAATAGCTCTAATTCTATTGGCATTGTCCACTTAAATAATGAAAAATTACATACATTAGAAATAAATGGTGGTGAATACTCTGGGAATATTGATATTAGTGGCTTAACACAGCTTGAGACATTGGTCGTAGGGCATACTGACATTTATGAACAGTTGATATTAAACTCGGATAATAAATATACGAATATCAACGAATTATCTATTAGTTATATACTCTCAGAGCAGGCTTTGGACTTGGCTAATTTTCCTAATTTAAAAAAGTTAAAATTAAAAAATATGACGGTTAAATCAATAACTTTAGAAGAAAATAAGTTATTAGAAGAGGTCAGCTTTATGAATGTTGCCGTTGAAGAAATCGATTTATATCATAACCGAGCCTTGACACATATTGATGCAAGAATAAACAACCTGCAGTCTCTTGAATTGCCTGACTCAGACTCATTACAGGTACTGTCGTTAGATTCTTATGCTATTAA
>JALJPK010000236.1 GCA_022968985.1 Pseudomonadales bacterium
TCACTTAAAAAATTAAAAATTGATGAAGCGATGCTTTCTGAAATGGGTGGAAGCTGTTAATCAGCCCACCCTTATTATTCGATCTTTTTATTGTTTAATGCCTTCCACTGTAATAGCAATCATCACTTCACCAAAGTTTTGATTAAATGCAAACTCATCCATCGTAAAGCTAAAACTACCTTCAAAACCGACACGATGACCACCCCACGGATCTTTACACTCTCCAATTTTAGCCACATCAATTTCAATTGATTTAGTCACGCCATGAAGTGTGAAGTCAGCGCTCATCACAATATTTTCTTCATCAACTACTTTAAACCCCGTAGCTTTAAATGTGGACAACGGGTATTTACCTGTCATTAAAAAGTCATCGCTTTTTAAATGTTTATCTCGAGCACTGTGGTTTGAATTAATACTTTTAGTATCGATTGTTACCATCACTTCAGACTTTTCAGGCGCAGCAGAATCATAAGAAAACGTCCCTTCGAAATCATCAAAACGACCAATCACATAACTAAAACCAAAATGACTGACTTTAAATTCAATGCTACTGTGAGCCGGATCAATATTGTAACTCGCCGCATTTGCAAATGAAAACGAAGCAAAAGAAGCCACTAATGCCGTCAATAAATGTATTTTTTTCATGATTTTCTCCAAAAAGGGTAATTGTATTATTTTTCTTGATTGTGCTTTTTAGGCAACATTTTTTTCAAAGTATCATCTTTATCAATAAAGTGATGTTTAAGTGCTGCTAAGGCATGAATCGATGCTAAACCGATCAAAACCCAAGAAACAAATTCGTGTATTAATCCTGCTAAGTCTGCACGCTGCTCAAAAAACTCCCCAAAAGAAGGCACTTCAAACCAACCCCAAAAAGTAAATGAATAACCCGAACCATCCGTAATCGCCAATAAATATCCAGAAAACAACATAACAAACATCAACAAATACAAAACAGTGTGTACAACATGCACCGATAATTTCTCAAACTTTTTAAATGTGGTTATAGCTTCGTCTAATTTTGGACTGACATTGATCAATCTCCAAATAATCCTTAAGGTCCATAAGATAAAAAAACTCATCCCAATCGATTGGTGTAAATTAAACGAGGTTTGTTCATAAGGATGACCATAGGGTAAATCCATCATATAAATACCTAAACCAAACATAAATATAATGATTAAAGCGCTTAACCAATGAAATATCATAGCGACTAGACCATATCGTAATGTTGTATTTTTGATCATGTTGATCGCCTTTTTTAAAGAAAAATTAAATAGTTTAAGGTGAAAATTAAATAGCTTAAGGTAAAAGTTAAATATTTATAAAGTAAAAGCTATGTATTCAATTAAATTGAAAAACAAGCAATTTGTGTGTTTTAAAATTCTCAGCATAGAGTAATAGGCTTTTGTGCAAACTAATAGAGCTATTTAACCAACCTGATTGTGCATTTTTGCAAATCAAATAAACACAAAACATCACTTTGATTGAGTGATGATTCACAGTACGATAGAATTCGCTTTTTTTAATAATGAGTACATTATGTCTCGTACGGTTGTTTACCCGGGTACTTTTGACCCAGTTACATTTGGTCACATGGATATTGTAGAACGCGCAGCCAAAATGTTTGATAATGTGATTGTCGCAGTGGCACAAAGCACCAATAAAAAACCACTTTTCACATTAGAAGAGCGCGTAGAATTAGCAAAAGAAGTATTAGGGCATTTACACAATGTAACTATTATTGGTTTTACGGGTTTATTAGTGGAATTTGCAAAAAACAATGGGGCCTGCGGAATCATTAGAGGATTAAGAGTGGTCAGTGATTTTGAATATGAATTTCAAATGGCCAATATTAATCGTGTATTAGCGCCGAACATTGAAAGTATATTCTTGACCCCTAATGAAAAAAATTCATTTATTTCATCCACATTTGTCAGAGAAATATCAATGTTAGATGGTGATGTATCAAAGTTTGTACACGAAATTGTACTCACTGCATTAAAAGTTAAATATAAAGAGAATTAATTATGGCTTTATTAATCACCGATGAATGTATCAACTGTGACGTTTGTGAACCTGAATGCCCAAATGAAGCAATTACTGAAGGCGACGAAATTTACGAAATTGATCCAAATCTTTGTACTGAATGTGTTGGTCATTACGACGAACCCCAGTGTGTAGAAGTTTGCCCAGTAGATTGTATTCCAAAAGATACAGATAATGTAGAATCTAAAGATGAGTTAATGGCTAAGTATTTAGTATTAACGGATCAAATATAATTTTTAAAAACTATGGTTTAGTCTATTAAACTAATACTAATAAAAAAGGCGACTATACTATTTAGTTGCCTTTATTATGTAGTCCCCTTTTTTATTGCTGCAAATGTAAGTATTATTTTAAGCGTACATATCTTTTTGACCCGTTAATAAATACCCTTTATTTCGTACCGTTTTTATACGTTGTGGGTGATCTAATTTCGCTCTAATTTGAGATATTGTAATATCAATTAAACGATTTTGGCCATCATAATCAATACCACGTAAAGACGTAAAAATCTTTTCTCGCGACAATACAAAACCAGCATGTGTCGCCAGTAACCATAATAAATCATATTCAGGGGTGGTGAGATCAATCGGTTTATTTCGCACTCTCACTTCACGTGCACCAGAATTAATGACTAATTCACCAAAATCCAACACCGTTGGTTTTTTAATTTGTTTAACGGTTTCTTCACGTCTTAAAATTGCATTAATTCTAGCGGCTAATAATCTAGGCTCAACGGATTTTGAAATATAATCATCGGCACCTAATTCCAAACCCACAATCTCATCTAACTGATCATCTCTTGCGGTTAACATAATAATTGGATTAAAAAAGTGAGGTCTAATTTGTCGACATACTTCTAAGCCATCACAACCAGGCAACATAATATCAAGTAATACCAAATCTGGATTTACTTTTAAAATTTGGTCAATTGCGCTAATTCCATCGTGAATAATACTGACATCAAAACCCTGTCTGATTAAAAAATTCTGGGTTAATAACGCCAAGTCTTCATCATCCTCTACTAACACAATATGGGTTTTCATTTTTTTTCCTCAGGGTAGATTTTTTTATACTCTACTAAATTTTAGTCAAAACGAGCCATCAAACTCATTGTTTATTGTTTTAAATTGAACGCAATGGAAAAACCAATACAAAACTGGCTCCACTTAACTCAACAGGCTCATCAACAAATGCCTTTCCACCGTGCAAAAGAACAATACGTTTTACAATCGCCAAACCCAAACCATGCCCAGCTAGTTTTTTATTACGTGATTGTTCCAATACTTGAAAAGGCTCAAATACATATTGTTTTTGAACATCAGTTAAACCTATTCCATCATCTTCCACACGAATCTGTATCTGTCTATTAACTTGTCCAACAATGATCACAATTTTATCTTTACCATAACGCTGAGCATTGGTAATTAAATTTTGTAACGCACGAATTAAATAACTTTCGTGTGCTTTTATATAAATAGGTTCATCCATTTTTAAAATTAATTGGCAAGTGCTAATGCTTTGTAATTGTTCAATTAACCCTTGTATCGATGCTTTTAAATCAAAAGATTCAAATGATAATTGCAT
>JALJPK010000237.1 GCA_022968985.1 Pseudomonadales bacterium
TTTGAATAGGTTATAGATTATGAGCAGTTACACAATTACTTTTACAGCCTCGTTTAAGCGTTGGTAATTATAACGAATAAGGGATGCAACGCTACTTTTGGAGTTACATCACAGTCAACATATCTACTTTGTGTCATCTCCATACAATATGATAGCCCTTGAGTTACGAATGTGGGGTCTTGGCTTTGGGGAAAAGGAAATACCTTCCCCTTTCGTTTTATTGGTAATGGCCATTTATTCTTATCAGACCCTTTGCTTTGTTTACTGAATAAATGCACAGTTTACTTGAAACAATTTAAATTGAAGATTGTTTTTTACTCAAAAATGGCGCATTTTTTCGAAAAGTGATATCCTCGATTTTTATTAAATTCAAATATTTAAAAGGCTTTTGTTGACTAATATTGAAAAATTGAAATATAGGAAGTGAGACGTTTCGAAAGCAACAGCTCGCAATAAAGGAAGTGCTTTTAAATTAAAGCGGAGGCTTGATTTTAGTGAATACCACTTTCACGTAAATGCGCCGGGGCACAATCAAACTGTCATACCCTCATGTTATTCAAGGAGTAATCGTGGCAAGCGATGGAAAAGACTACGAGCAGTTCGTAAAAAATCTTCAGCAAGCTCTTTTAAATTCTGAAAGTTTAATTAAACAAAAGAACATTGTGATTGAAACTAATAAAAAGTTGAAGGATAACTGTGGAATTGAAAGAGAATTCGATCTTTATTGGGAGTATGAGTTAGCTGGTGTAGTGTATAAAACAGTCATTGAATGCAAAGATTATCAATCAAGAGTCTCGGTAGAAAAAATTGATGCACTTATCGGAAAAATAAGAGATATTCCCGATATAAAGCCTGTTTTTGCCACCAAAACTGGATATCAATCTGGCGCGAAAACTAAAGCAGAATTTAACAAAATAGATTTACTTATCGTAAGAGAGCAATCTGATGAGGACTGGGTAGACTCTGATGGAAATCCTTTCATAAAGAAAATTGTAATAAATCTGGAGTTTGTTTCACCGGCAAGACTGATTAGTTTTGTACCAAAAATTGACGGAGATTGGGCTAAAGAAAATACTGACTTAGATCTAAATAGTCCATTTAGTCTAAATATGAGAAATAATCTAATTCTAGTAGAAAATGTGATTAGCGGTGAGAAATTTTCAATGCTCCAACTTGAAGAAAAGCTAGGCGCTTTACATAAAGGAGAATCTGGAGATTTTACGAAAACAGAAAAGTTTGAAGAAGCCTATCTTTATTGCAAAGACTTAAAACTTAAATTGCGGTCTTATACAATAAATTATTCCGTTTCTCCACCAATACAAATGCCTATAAATATTGATTACTCGAAGGAGTTAGTAGGTGTAATTGAATACCTACATAAAGGTACGAAAACAGCAGTTTTTTCAGATCGAATAATAAAAAATTGGCAGTGAAGTACGAGTATAACAAGGCGCAGCTACGGAAAATTTACTCGCTGATGCTCTCAGATTTTCGTAAAGCGCGGCGTTATGCTAGTCAACACCAACACCATTGGACCTCTATGAAAAACAAAATACTATTTCTGATTTTTGCATTGTTACCTTTATTGTCATTTGCTGATGAATCTACAAAGAACAATACGGATCAACCTACAATCATTAAACAAGTAGATCAAGCTATTGGGAATGATAACCTCAGTGATCGTTACTACAAATTATTATATGAAAATGAAGTAAAATATAATGAGCAAATTATAGAAACAATGCAATGGTCCATTAGCCTCGTTTCGGGTTTCATAATACTTCTAGTCGGCGGACAAATGTTTTATAACTCAAAGATTAACAAAGAAGAAATTAATTTAATAAAAAGCGATCTTTCTGAAAAATTTACAATATTGAAGCATGATAGCTCTGAAAAAAACTCAAAAGTAGAAAGGAAAATTTCCGAAAGAATACACACAGACAACAAAAGTACAATGAGCTTTCTGTCTACTAAAATAGAGGAAAAATTCACAACCTTACGAAATGAAAACATGAAATCCATTGACTTTAACTCTAGTGAAATAGTTAGAATAGATAGCAATTTCAAGGGTAATATTCAAGAGATAAGGCAAAAAATAACAGAGCTTGAGGCACATAGCTGGAAGCTCAGAGGTGTAGAAGCTAACGCTCTTAGATCGTTCTTAAACAGCGCAGAAATCACCTTAGAGCGAGGATTTGAAGAAAAATTTATTTTTGGCTATATAAAGAGAACTCTTGAAGCCATGGAAGACATTGAAGTAGATGACTATAAAAAGATAAAAAGTATTCTTGAAAAAGTAAAAAGCACAAACAGTGATTTAAAGAAAGAAATTCAATTACTGTGTGAGGATCTCTCTCAGTATATGTATGTTGAAGATCCAAGAGAGCGTGGCAAGTTTATCAACGTGCCTTTACCTAAAAAGGCATAACAAGGAAAAGCACTTTGGGACAGGCACTTTTTAAGAACGTAATATAGGAACGTAATTTAGGACAGGCACTTTTTAAGAGCCACTAAAACCTATCTTCTTAGTGTTATTCACTAGATAAATTCGGTTCTCTAGATAAATACATCATACGCATCCAATCTACACTACGGAGCCACCAACCCCCTTGTATTGCCGCCGGAGCGATTTTCTAAATTGGCGATGCGTAGCGACAGGATGTCGCGAAGAGCGAAGTTGGGCCATGGACGGCCCATCTGAGCGGCCGTCAATTTAGAAAATCGCGGAGGGTTCTGTCGGTAATATTAGGGCGAAATTTTCTTTGGTTCGGTTTCTTTTTTTCGCAAAAAGAAATGAACTCGACGCAGTCGAAACTGCTCTTCAATCTATTGATCTTAAACCATAAAAACAAATCAGTTAAAGTCTTTAAAGATTGAAAATAATTAACAATTGAGACTGATTTAAATTTCATGTGCCGAAATAAAGCTTAACCAGCGCATCACTCAGTAATATTGCATCGTTTCCATATCGCCAGCAAATCGCCAGTTGCAGATATTTAAAAACACCAACACAACTCTAATATGATACTTTATTACTTACTTGCTATTAAACTTTATTACTCGGCAAAGTATAAGCTCAAGACTGCCTATAATAAAAGCAAGTCAAGGAGGCGTCCATGCAACACTCTCATCCCGCCAAATACTGGCATCAATTAGATAACGGTAAAATCCAGTGTGATTTGTGCCCGCATTTCTGCCAGTTAAAAGAGGGGCAGCGTGGGCTCTGTTATACGCGTGGCGTCGAAAACCAGCAAATGCGTCTGCACAGCTATGGCAAGTCCAGTGGTTTTTGTGTGGATCCTATCGAGAAAAAACCGTTAAACCATTTTCTGCCGGGTACCCCGGTACTTTCATTTGGCACCGCTGGCTGTAATTTAACCTGCAAATTCTGTCAAAATTGGGATATGAGTAAATCTCGAGAAATGGAAACCTTCGCCAGTAATGCCAGCCCAGAGATATTAGCCAAAGCCTGTATTGAGACTGGCTCTCGCAGTATTGCCTATACCTACAACGATCCGGTTATTTTTATGGAGTATGCGCTGGATGTCGCTCAGGCCTGTGCTGAGCAAGGTATCAAGTCGGTGGCGGTTAGTGCCGGATACATCAA
>JALJPK010000238.1 GCA_022968985.1 Pseudomonadales bacterium
TTCTATTAATGCATTTATGTTGGTGATGATAGGGTTAACTTCGGTTGGGTATTTACCTGTTAGCTGTTCGGCTTTGCCTAGTTTTATTCGTTTTAAATCAATGGCCACTTTTCTTAATGGTTTTAATCCCCAAAATACACTTAAACCTAATACACATAATAAAATAAACGCCAAACTTGATAGTCCAAACGCCATTTGTTTTCGAAAGGCTTGTTGTTGAATTAACACGTTTTCTAGTGATAAAAATACAACTAATTTAAATTTACTTTTTTCACCGGATACACTTTCAGATTCTATAATTTCATTTGAGTAATAATACGATTCCCAGTGACTGTAAGTGTCTGTTTCATCTAATTGAAAATAACTGTAAATAAATCGTTCTAAATTCACAACCCATTTAGCCGACCAACTTTGCCAAACAAGGCGACCTTCTTCGTCAAAAACTAAAGCAAATACCTGTGATTTTTCATCATTAAAGGCATCTAAGCTGATAGGGCGAATCGGCAGGTAAAACTGATTGTCTTGAATGTCGGAAATTGAGAGAATTGATTTTTTATGGAATTCGATTTTGTCTTGTTCGCTTGATATAACAGACTTATATAATGCACGGTCTAACGAATAACTGGCGATGATACAAAATAAAACTAACAAAAAAAAGGCTGATATTAACAGCCTTGATTGTAATGAATTTAAAATTTTACTCATTAAGAAAACCTAATAGATTTTGAGTGGTTACCCGTTGTTTTGAAAGGTTAATAGTTGATACGATAACCCTGACCACGAACCGTTGTAATTGGTTTTATTTCACCCGTTGGATCTAATTTTTTACGTAAACGACCAACAAAAACTTCAATCACATTACTATCACGATCGTAATCTTGATCGTATAAATGCTCGGTTAATTCAACTTTAGACACCACTTTGTCTTTTTTAAGAATCAAATACTCTAAAGTATTGTATTCATAAGACGTCAGTTCAATTTCAATGTCATTTACGCTGGCTGTTTTTTTAGCGGTATCAAGACTGATCGCACCCGCTACAATTACAGGGGTTGCGCTACCTGCACTTCTGCGAACTAATGCATTTAAGCGTGCAATTAATTCTTCATTAATAAAGGGTTTTACTAAATAATCGTCAGCGCCTACTTCTAAACCAATTACTTTTTGTTGCCAATTTGAACGGGCCGTTAAAATAATAATTGGATAAGTTTTACCTTCAGCACGAAGTGTTCGAATTAACTCTATGCCGTTTATTTCAGGTAAACCTAAATCAATAATGGCCACATCGTAATCGTATTCGCGGCCATGAAATAAACCATCACGGCCATTCATTGCCACATCAAATGCGTATTTGTTTTTTGTTAATACACTTTTAAGTGCATCTACTAATCTTGGTTCATCTTCAACTACTAAAACACGCATGTTTAATTTTCCTCAGCAATTATGGTTAAGCCAGTTGGGTAATGCACAATAATGTTTTTTATTTTCCCCTTGGCGTATAGTTTTACATGCGCAATGTCCCGGTCACTTCGGTTGCGCTGAATTTTTATGACTTCCATTTTCGGGTAATCACATTCAATGGCTTCTTTTACATCTATCTCTTCTTCTAGAGGTAATTGTACTTCTGTACAGGGTTGTACTTTAAGTTCTTTAATTAGTTTTTTATCAAATACAACCTCAGGCTGAGCTAAAACTAAGCCCGAACAAACAGTTAATAACAGCAGGATAATTTTGGATTTCATAAATACCTTCATATTTAATAATTTAGTGGGTAAGTGTGCCTATATCGTCGCTTTGATGCAATAAACAAAGTTAATCGATTAATAGATTTGTGTTAATTATAGTTGTTTAGGCTGAATTTTGGCTGAATGAGTTAATCAAATTAATATTTAGTGGAAAACTTGTGCACGTCTTTTTCCTATTTATTAGATATTCGAATCATTTATTGTATTTGATATAACGATCTATTATTTCCAAGTGTAAAATTATGTTACTAAATGACCAATTTTACAAATAAATGCCTCATTATTTTTATTGATATTTTTGGGAATTTACAAATTGACTAAAAGTAGTTATCAACTGGTTGCGTTACTTCAAAGGAATAGTTGGTTAATTTTTTGCTTTGTATATTTATGTTAATTTGTTGAGGTAAATGCCATGTTAAGTATCCAGAAAGTATCGGGTGTATCTGCTTTGTTTGTCATTTTTTTGACTGTGTCATGCACCAAAAATACAGAAAATGCTTTGCCCGATGATTCGATCGAATCATCCACAATTACAGTTATAGAGACTGAAAAATCCCAAAATAATTTACAAACCATAAGTTCCGATCAATTTATATTAAAAACAACAATCACCGAATCTTACGAATTAGAATCTTTGCGATATACACAAACTGTTTCATTCGTTATAGCTAACTAAATTGCCAACTCATAAAAAAGGGTATTGTCTATGAAAATCATTTTACCATTGCTTTTAGTGACACCAGTATTATTGCCAGTGCTGTCTTTAGCTGACACACCTAACACCGTTGCATTAAATGGTTATCTGTTTGATAAATTCACAGAGCAATCTCTAGACGGTGAGTATCAAGTTAGATTTACACTATATGACCCAGAAGCAATTACAAGTGAATATGTGATTAAAGGTGGTGAGTTTGTTGATCAAAGTAATCAAGGGCATACAGTGATATGGACAGTACTTAAAGATGTTGTATTTGTTGAGGGGGCTTATAGCGTTAAATTAGGTGAGATCAACCCGTTTCCAAAAGATGCATTTTTAAACGCAAATCAAACCATTGGTATTCAGATAGGCAATGATGTGGAGTTCGAACCCCGTTTAAGTTTAAGTGCCGTACCGTTTGCAAAAACAGCGGACAATGTAGTGGGGGATATCACCCCAAAATCAATTTCAATCAGTGACTTTAATGGCTTTAGTACCACTGTAATCAATGAATACGGACAATGGGTTGGGGATGCTTATGGTTTGATTGGCCCACAGGGTTTGCATGGTGCAACAGGAGATCAAGGTGAAGTTGGACCACAGGGTGAAGCTGGTTTACTAGGTGAAAAAGGAGAAGTTGGAATTCAAGGTGAAATTGGGTTAACTGGTTTGCAGGGTGAAAAAGGCGAAGTTGGAGATCAAGGTATTCAAGGTTTGGTTGGAGTAGCTGGTCCAGAAGGTGATCATGGTTTAGTAGGCTCTCAAGGCATTATCGGGTTAACTGGTTCGCAAGGTGAAACTGGTGAAACCGGAGTTCAAGGTGTTACTGGATTAACAGGGCAACAGGGTGAAGACGGAATTCAAGGTGTAATAGGTGATCAAGGTGTTATTGGATTAACTGGCCCACAAGGTAATGTTGGTCCACAGGGCTCAATTGGCAATCAAGGTGTTGAAGGTTCTCAAGGTTTAAGTGGAGATCAGGGGCAAAAAGGCGAAGTCGGAGAACAAGGTGAAATTGGGTTAACAGGCTCTCAAGGAGTGGTTGGGGAAGCAGGGTCACAGGGTGAAGCTGGGCTTCAAGGTGTAACAGGTAATCAAGGTGAAGTAGGTCCAAAGGGTTTAACTGGAGATCAAGGTTTACAAGGT
>JALJPK010000239.1 GCA_022968985.1 Pseudomonadales bacterium
AAATGGCTACGAAAAGCTCCTAAATGGGAATCGTGTTGGCTTGTTTGTGGGAGTGTCACAAAGTCAATCTCAAACTAAGGTGGTTCCTATTGGTACAATTACAGTTAGATCTGTTATTGTTCATACGACAGGTGGTTTCATAGGCACCTATATGCAAAATATCTATGACAATTTTATTATTAATAGTGCACTAGCTGTGGGTTATGAGTCACATAACCGTGCACGTCTTATAGTAGATAGGATGACGCCTTCTGATCAATTGGGGGATCGAATGTCTGAAGGTAAATATGACAGCATTTATATGACTCCGTCATTAACTATTATTAGGTCATTTGATCAAAAAAATGGCATTAAGTTTCGTCCTTCATTATACCTACAATATAGTCATAGTTATTTTAACTCATACAAAGAGATTAAATCTATATATTCAAATTTATCTGTAAAAATTGATGGACATAATACAAGAATGTTTGGAGGTCGATTACAGCTTGCCGGCGTGAAGGTCTTGGGTGACATTAACAATGGTGGTGAAATAGAAATTAGAACTGGAATAAAATATCGTCATCATGATGATAACGGAACAGTTTTAACCATACCTCAAACTAACCCTCCATCTAAAGTATCTTATGATATAATAGGCGAAAATAATATATTTGGTGGCTATATTGGGAGCAACTTTACATATACATTTAAAGATGATTTTAATATTACAGCCGATATTGAATATGGACGATCTGCAGGTAATGAGAAAAATGTTTCTGGGAATCTAAGTTTTAACATTCCATTTTAATCATGGTAATTTTGTGAGTTTTAGGATGCATTGTTCATAACGGGTCCATTGAAAAATCGCTTCATACCTTAAGATCTACTTTCCCTTTCAGCAATCCAACTATTGATGAGCAATTTCGACTTCAAATCCCATATATTAATCATAATTCATACAAGGGGGTTTGAAGTCCAACGGTACGAAAACGTACGCTAAGGTTTAAAGTATTACTTCAACACTTCTATAAAAGCCTCTATTAATTTTCCTCTTCTGGTTGATTAAGGGACCTTAGATGACCTTTTGTTACCTGTTTAGCCAAAATAAATGAATAATGACCTAGTGCATTAATATGTTCATATCCCAATGGTGATAACCTAGCCTCATCCTCTTTTTTGATTTCAATAGAACCCTGCAGTAGTTGAGCAAGTATATCGTTTTATTGATCCGACCAACCTCAATGATGGCTTGCGCCAAACTGGAAGGTCGATTGCTTTTGAGAAGTGAACGGATAAGTTCAAAAGCTTGTATTACACCTAGTTTGAGTGATCCAGCCACCCTCGTCATATCATCCCATTGCTGTTCTATTTTTTCAGGGTGTGAAGTACCACGTGCTATATCATTAAATACGCCGTAATCAGCTTCTTTATCTATTCGCCAGAAAACTGATTCACCGGCATCAGCTAAGCGAGGTGAGAATTGATAGCCTAACAACCAAAATAAACCAAATACGATATTTGAGGTTCCTGTCGTATCAGTCATTATTTCGGTCGGGTTTAATCCCGTTTGTTGCTCCAAAAGTCCCTCTAAAACAAACATAGAATCTCTTAGTATTCCAGGAATAACAACACCATGAAATACAGAGAACTGATCCGATATAAAGTTATACTAAGTAATACCTTTATTTGGACCAAAATATTTTTTATTAGGTCCTGCATTAATTGTTCGAACTGGTGTAACAAAACGCATCCCATCAGCAGAAGCGACTTCACCGCCACCCCATTTTTTTTGCGAGGGCTAAAGTTGCTTGATGATTAACCTATACAGCATTTGATTGGGTCAGTGTTTCGGCTCTCACATAATTTTGTTTAACCCAACTCAAACGATGCCGAGACAACGCAGGAATATAAGACTTTATTAATGGCTCGAACCCAATATTACATACTTCAGCGATAAGTACAGCGCAAATACTGATTGTTAGGTCATCCGCTCGTGCATTAGACTCGCTCACATGGGTAAATGCATCAAGAAATCCCGTGTGAGCGTGGATTTCTAATAGCAGTTCAGTAAGATCGACTTTAGGCAGCAAATCAGAAACTTGCTTATTTAGTTGAGTAAGACTGGCAGGCTCTTCAAGTTTGTCAGGATTGGTGATTGTTAATGTAGTACGTTTACCTGAATGATCTAATCTGACGGCATCATTATTATCAAAATTATTTGCAACCTGTTTATAGGTTGCATTCAATTGCCTTGTTAAACGTGCAACCGCATCACTTGGTTTTACAGGATGGCCTAGTGACCGACAAACTTGAATTCTGTTAGCTTGCCATTCAGTGCCTTGTAACAGTTTAGTTCTGGGATCACCCCAACGGTCACTATTTTCAATAAAGACATCTCGCCTTCGTAAACTGTCTTGTAATTTATCTAGAAAGCACAGCGTATAACCACGTTTTGTCACTCGACCTTCTTTATCGAAGACTAGTCGTTTCCATGGATTAGTAATTATTTCTAGCGGTGGATTTTCCAAGGTTTGTTTGCGTGAATTATCCAGCCCAGCAAAATACTCGAAAGCTTCAAGCGTTACTTTGCCTGCGGGGGGGGCGATGTAACTGCAATATCATTGAGAAGCATAGGCAAAAAACGTTTAACTTTTCCATATTGCTCTATCATCTCATCATGGATGTTATCGCTAGAGGGTCTGGCAATCGAGTGGATCATTTTAATAGAATGAGCCAATTTTTCCTTAGATAATTTGGCATAAATAACCTTACGCAATTGGCTATCCTCTGTTTCTTCATTCAAAATCACGTCACAAATTGCCGACAATGCTAGTGCCGATCTATCCAAATCTTTCATTGTTCGTAATCGTTTTTTTCTGACCAATTTTTTAGCTTCTCCTGCAATGCCAGTAATAAGCAGGTCTAGAATATCCAATGCATCATCAAGTGCCATTACTTCAAACGTTTTAACAAAAGCGACTAAGATAGCAATACGTTTATCTTCCGGCATTCTGGCTATTTTATGCATTGAAATGATACCTGCATGTCGAGCAATATTTTTTAGTCGTATTGGCGGTATCCGGGAAAAATCAAGATTGTGTAAATTGAAATTTTTTAGCTCAATATATCTTTCAACAGCAGCAATAAAAGCAGGGCTACTAATTCTCGTCGGCCCTTTGCGAAAAAGATCAAACCGTGAAACTCGTTCACCTTCAGGCACCTGAAGCAATGTTTCTATTTTTTTCTTTTGTTTATTGGTTGGTAATGATGACAATCTTTTCCATAATTGATTAATGGCTCGTTCACGAACTTCTGAAATCAATCGACTTAACGTAGATACACCAGGTAGAAGTATTTTCTTTTGTATCAACCAAGCAGTAGCAAAATCAAACATCAGACTTGGCCTTTCGTTGCTGATCCAAGCACGAGTGTAAAGTAACCTACTTAAGCGGAACACCCAAGATGATTCGTTAAGCTCATGATAACCGTATTGTTTACGAATAAGAGCCGTGTGCTCACGCTTTGTCGTTTCTCTTTGAGTATAATCAGATA
>JALJPK010000024.1 GCA_022968985.1 Pseudomonadales bacterium
GTTATCCAAATTATCATCTATTAAATCAGTCAAATCTGTTTCGGTTTGGCTTTGAGTTAACGTTGAATTTTGGCTGTTTTGATCGTTACCTTGTTGTTGATTCTGTGTTTTGTTTTCTTGACAGGCACTAAAAAGAAACACTGTTAGGCAACTTAGGGGGAGTAATTTTCTTGTATATGTTTTTATCATTGTTCCGGCTCTTTATAAAAATTAATTAATATTGAGCCTTTATAATAATATTAGTAAACTGAATGACTGGTTAATTACTCTTAAAAATTTTAGTGTAATGAGTTGAAGTGAGATGTTGATTGATTATGTATTAATGAGTTCTTTTTAGAACTTTGATATTTATGAATATAAACTGAATTTGTTAATATTAAAAATTTAATAATGCCGCAGTTTTAAAATTGGAACTGCGACTTTATTTAACGTTTAAAGTTGGAATTACCTATTTTTTAAATTAAAAATCAATATTTTCCTGCAAGATTACAGTGGTTGTGATCTTTTAGTTTAATATAAGAGTGACCATAAAAGGCACTCAATAAAATTATATTATAAAAGGCGATTCCAATTATTCTAAACGGGTTGTTATCGCTACTTCTTATTGAACTGATCTAATACAACGAACTGAGTTTTTTAGTACTTTTTCAATACTTTTAACTGTTGTTGAGTGAACAGAAGCGCTTTCATCGCCAATAGAAAAATAACCAGCATAACTGCCTGTATCGTAGGAGCCAGTTTCAGTGCTACTCCAAAAAATGGCTCGATCGTTGTACCAATAATCATATTTGCCACCTTGGCCTGATGCAACTGCAGAAAATCCAAATGGATTGCTGCTAATATCTAACCCTGTTTCCTCTAACAACAGTGCTGTTTGTGGTTGTTGTTCATTGGTGATTAAGTCAAACCAGGCACTACTATCTTTTAAGGCATAACTTATATTAATGATATTATTTTCATCGGTTTCTCTTTTGTAACGATAACCTAGTTGTCCCGCAACATAATCTTCTAAATCGGCCCAGTCGTTCTTGTTGGGTATATCCCAGCCTAAAGGGCAGATACCTTGTTGGTTGTCTTCTTCATAATCTATACGTAACTCATTATAAGTTTGATCTAGATTCATGGCGTCAGCCCAGTTGTACAGGCGGCCATACTTTTCACAATTTTCAATAATTCCCTCAAAACAAGTCGATTGTTCACCAGAATCAAAGTTTAAGTTTTTAGACATCCATAATTTATTGTCTATCTCGCTGTAGCCATATACATGGCCATCACGTTCATCGGTAAATTCACCAATTTGGCTATTGGGTGTATTATCAGCCAAACAACGTACCGAATGCGCCCAATACCCCATCTTGCTTTTAGTAAATCTAGCAACACCATATTGATCTATAGATAATACCCAATAATCGTACTGCGTACCTTCGACCAATGAGCTCGTTACATAATATGATTCAGTACCGCCATTATGAAATGTGTAACCAAGGGGCGAATACTTACCAGAAGGCACGGCGCTAAAACCATAAAAGTTATTGCCATTGTTTTGTCCATCCCAACCTGAATTGGATTTTAAAAATTGGCCAACGTTATGCCATCTGTTTTCAACCTGCTCAATACCCGCTTCAGGTATTTCAACTTGGATAAATTTAAATAAGTTCTCGTACTCTTCTTTACTAGGTAAATGAAAGGTTTTTGGGCAGCTGTTGTCTCTATTGAAATAAGGGTAGGTTGCGCCAGCGTAACTAAAATAACGTCCATTACGGCCTATTGATCCGTCCTCGTCGCCGGTCCAGTCATGATTGACGCCATGATTATCTATACCATTACCATCGTAAACATCCTTGCCTGAATAATTATAATAATCTGATTGATAAACTAGGTTTTGCGCCATCCAAGTTTGCTGACCGATGTTAACGGTTTTGTAAAAATCAAACGGTGTGAGGTTATATTCGTCAGAGAAAACGGGTTTGTTGATAATAATATTGGCGGGATAATAATATTGCATTTCTGTTTCTGTTTCTGTTTCTGTTTTTATTTCTTGCCAAGTTGATGTTTCGGTATCCAAATTATCATCTATTAAATCAGTCAAATCGGTATCGGTTTGGCTTTGAGTTAACGATGTATTTTGGCTGTCTTGATCGATGGCTTGTTGTTGGTTCTGGGATTTATCGCCTTGACAGGCACTAAAAAGAAACACTGTTAGGCAACTTAGTGGGAGTAAATTTTTTGTATATATTTTTATCATTGTTTAATCTCTGTATTAAAATTTATTGAATGTTGCAGCGTAATAATAATATTAATAAACTGAATGACTGGTTAATTACTCTGAAAAAAATTAGTGTAATGAGTTGAAGTGGGATGGTGATTTATTATGTATGAATGAGGTTTTTTTAGAGCTTTGATATTTATTAATATAAACTGAATTTGTTTAATAATATTAAATAAGGCCACAGTCTTTAACTAACAACTGTGACCTTAATCCAGATTAATGACGGTTTGAACTAACTCTATAAGCTAACTATTAAATCTAGTCTTAATTTCTACAGTGGTTGAATACAGCGTAAAGACAATTTGGATTGTTTATTTTTATTGTTTTGACTTTTTGTATGTACCGTTGCACCTTGTTTATTAACTGAAAAGTAGACTGCCTTTTCATCACCTTCATAGGTGCTGCCTTGAGTGCTGCTCCAGTAAGCTGCTTGGTTGCTGTTTAAATAATCGTATTCATCTATGGAGCCAGAAGGTTTGGCGGAAAATGAAAATGGATTGTTATTGATATCTAATCCAGACTCTTCTAATAACGCTTCTACCTGAGGCTGTTTGGAATTAGTGATTAAATCAAACCATTTCTCGCTGTCTTTTAATGCGTGGCTAATATTGATCACATTATATTCGTCGGACTCTTTTCTAAAACGATAACCCAATTGCCCGGCTACATAATCCTCAAAATCATACCAGTTTGATGTGGTTGGTATTTCCCAGCCTTCTGGGCAAATTCCGGTGTGGTTTAAATTCTCAAGCTCGGCTTTTTCTTGATTAAATTTAAGCTCTAGATCCATGACTTCGGCCCAGCTATATAAAGAGCCGTAGCTTAAACAATTCTGCGCTAAGTCTTCAAGGCATTGTCCAATTTCATTTTCTTGGTAATTTAGGTTTTGGCTCATCCATAAAATATCGTCTATTTGACTGTAACTGTAAACCTGTCCATCACGTTCATCGGTAAATTCACCCGTGTTAATATTAGGTGAACTATCTGCCACACAACGCACACTATGGGCTGAAATACCGTTGGTATTGGCAATAAAACTGGCCACACCAAATTGGTTTATAGATAAAACCCAAAAATCATATTCACTGCCTTCAACCTTTGAGGAGGTGGTAAAAAAAGCATTATAACTGGCGGCGCCATAGGTGTAATATATTGGTGAATATCTACCGGATGGTACGGCACCAAATCCATAGGCATTGTTGCCATTATTGTTTTCATTCCAGCCAGATGTAGATTGTAAAAATTGACCAACGTTATACCAGCTGTTATCAACTTGCTCAATCTGAGCTTGCGGATATTGTTGTTGTATATATGTAAATAACTGCTCGAACTCTTGTTTAGTTGGTAGATGCATTGTTTTTGGACAGCTATCGTTTCTATTGTAAAAAGTTTTGCTGGCTCCGTTATAACTAAAATAACGACCATTTTGGCCTAAAGAGCCATCTGAATTCCCTGTCCAATCATGATATATCGAATACTTGTCTAAACCGTCATAAACGTCGTGCCCGCTACGAGAGTAATAGTCTGATATGTGTAATAAGTTTTCAGCCATCCAAGTTTGTTTGCCAATGTTTATTGTGCGGTAATCGTCAAATGGCACGTAATTGTAATCAGTTGAATATTCTTGTGTATTAATAATGACTGTATCTGGAAAATAATCTGTTTGCGTCTCAGTTTCAGTTTCAGTTTCAGTTTGCGTTTGCGTTTGCGTTTGCGTTTCGCTAAAGGTGTCTGACTCAGTATCGGTGTCAGTTAAATTATTATCGTTAATCGAACTTATTGTGTCTGTGTTAATAATGCTGTTTGTTGAGTCAGCGGATTTGTTTTCGCTGTTATCACTACATGCCACAAGGCTTAACAGTGTTATAAATGGCAGAAGATACCTGTGTATCTGTGTGTTAATTCTTTTATTCATTTTTGTTGCCTACTTGAATTGTTTTTGAATGGGAGATTTAAATTCTATAGTAGGCAGCTGAATGCAATATTAATTACACGGAGTTTTGTCAGTGCAGGTCGTTATAATAAAGAGAAAATAAAATTCTACTAAATATAAGAGGATAATAAAGTATTACAAAATACTCAGTCTTGAATCTTGATTTTTCAGAGTTTTAAAACCACCCACATTGTTAGCGTTTTTATTGCTTTGACTGTGATTAAAATATTTAAATTTAATGTCACCTAACTCTTTGAGTTTACCAATAATTTTAGATTGATGGTTGACACTTGAGGAGTTGTAATATTTTATTGTAATATCGGAAATACTTTGAATAAGGTTAGAAATGTGTCGGATCTCGTTTTGATCATTAAAATGGTTATATTTAATCACTTGAGAATTTATGGATTTAATTTTTCCTGATATTTTATTGTGATTATAATCACTTCTATTGTGATAATACTCAATGTTGATTCCAGCGATTTTTTTAAGCTTACCTACCGAGTAAATTCGAGAATTGTTGTAGGTCATTAAATGGTATTGTAATTTAATATGCCCAATGCTTTTTAGTCGACCGTCTGCATAATAGTCCATGGGTTGGGAAAACGATTCAATAAATAAATTACTTTTACCTAGGTTGATTTGTTTATTGGGTTTTAGAGAAAGTGTTGGCGATTTTAAATATTCCCTTGCTTTTTTCACTGTGTCAAAATATAACACCTCTTTAAGTTGACCACTGTCAGATATTTTAAATATAAATTCCTCTGCTTGTTGGTATATATGGGAGATTTTTCCTTGTTTAAAATTAATATCAAAACTAAATTGTTGACTGATAGATAGGGTTGAGATAAAAAAGCTGGCCAATAATAATATTAATTTAGTCATGGTATGAAGTCTCTGAGTTTGTAAAGGCGTTATTTTATTGTTTACAACTGTATGGGAACTGAATAAATAGAATTAACTTTAAGCGATGAGTTAATTGATTGGTTTTAAGGGTGACGAAAAATATTAATCCCTTAACTAACTCAATTAAATTCAGGTTATTTTAAGTAGGGGATAAAGATATAAGAATGCATAATTGTATGCAGTGTGCCGAGTTAAATCTGTAGAGTGTTGGATATAAATTTTGAGTTGATTGTATAGTTTATAAGGTGATGTCTGATTTGAAATTTTGTAATTGTATAATTAGTTTTTTTTCGAACAACATATTTATTCCTTTTTTATTTATATTGTAATTAATGAAGTGATTGACTAAAATTTAGCGTCGCCAAATTGCAATTGGTTGTTTGTCCTTAAGCTACGTTTGTTAAAAATTTCCAGATAATTGCTTAATTAAGTGTGTTTTTGTCTTTGTTCTAAAGCTTGACTTTGTACATCAAAATACAAAGTCTAACTTGAAGGCTTCTGAATTCAAGGTTTGAGTCTAGGTTTTTTCTTTTCTAGACTCAATCGTTGGGTTTGAAATTATTATAAAAAAATATATATGAAAAGTCGTTAATACCAACTTAATAATTTAATGTTTGAATCCCCTAAGTAATCAAATGTAACATTTAAACGAGATTCAAATTCTTCAAATTCCACAAGTCCCATACAATTAGCTGCAAAATCACACTCAAATTCTTTACCAAAATAATAATATTGATCATTTTCAAAGGTAAATACGTAATTTTCATATGTTATATTTTCAATTGTATAAATAGAGCCAATTTCATCTTCTTTTTCATGCTTAACTTCAATAAAAGTGCGCTGAATACTGGAACCATCCTCTGGCGGATTTGAAATTTTCTTCTCAGATATAACAATTGTTTGCTCAAAACCCCACTTAAAATCAAAATCTCGAATGCCTGAGTAATTACCTTTATCAGTATTAAGGCAGCTAATAGGTCCATACCATTGGTTGCAACTCACTAAATATGGGCTAACAACTAATGTGACTTTTTTGGGAATACAACTACTTAACATAGTTAGAGTACTTAATAGAATTAATAATTTTTTCATATTGTTATGCCTTTTTAAATAAAGCTAAATTTTTTGTCATTGTAGCAATAAAAAAAATTGTTAGATGTTAAAGGGTTAATGTTTTTGCTATTAAATCGGTAGTCGCGGGGAATATCAAATTTAATGGAAGTCTTCTTATTATCTTCAACTTTTAGTGACGAACCGGTAGTTCTGATAATTTTAGTTGTGTATCAAAGTTAAGGTCACAGCAGACAATACATAGTGTCAGTTCTATAAACTTGAATTTAAAGTAGTCAATATGTTAGACAGGAGCTGATATCTCATTGATTTGGTTTTGTGAGTGTTGCTTTTGGTTGTTGTTTCTATTAACTCAAAAACTGCGTCAGATGTGATACAGTCCGCTATGTTCTGTGAGTTTCGACCTCAATCTTAAGGAAATTTTATGTCTGACTATATTGCTCAAATTATTCATACTCTCAATCCCGATCTTGGTAAAAAATTTGATGACGAATTTAAAAAACTGCATTCAAGCTCTAAGGTGGTGCAAGAATATTTAGCGCATACCTATGATGTGGAATTTGATGATTTCGACCCTAACGATACAGAAGACATTGAAAATGCCGCCATTATGGTTTTAGTGCAACTGTTACAAGGTGTTGATCTTTTAAGTGACAGCGATTGGTCTGGTGAATATGAAAACGAATTAACGGATCTTACACAAAAAGCGTTTGATCAAATGAATATTTCAAAACAAGTTAAAAATGAAGTAGAGTCGTGGGTGACATCCCTCGACTGGGAAAAAATTAAGCGTGGTGATTTCATTCAATTAAAATTTTATTTTTTAGGTGAAATGTTAAAAGAATATAAGCTGCATTTAACATTAATTGAATCACGAGCTGATTGTTATTATGCCGTTGTATTAAACGAAGATCAAAAAAATAGACTACAACCTTTTTATGACACTCAATACACCTACCACTTAACCAGCTATCAACGCTTTGAAAATGCTAAAGACCATTTAGGTAGTTATGAGGTAATGGGTGAAATAATAAAGGAAACCCTTGATAATAGTGCAGAGTTTCAAGATGCGATCAAAGAAATGCAAACAGGTATTTTAGATAATGTTCAAGATCAATTAAAGCAAGAACAAACCCCAAAAACGAAATTTAGAAACTCACCTATGGATTTTATATTGTTTGCGGCTTTAATTGCTGGAGTCATTTATCAAATATATTACAGCTAGATATCTAGGGCTTTGAGAATATCTTAGGTTTGTCTTCAGCATGTTTGTCTCTTTGGGGATTTTGCTCGCATGGATTGTGTCTTATCATCTGTATGCTGATTTGTTGCTTGAGTCTATTTTTGTATTAATTGTAGGTTATTTAAACCGATAGTAATAAGTTAGTTTGAAATTGGATGTCATGTTAAAATGCTATGCACGGTATCGATATTTTTAAAGAAAGGAAAATAAATGAAATTTTTAGTGCTGTTATTAATAAGTTTCCCTGCTTTAGCAGAATATGAATTCGAAAAATCTAAATATCAAGTAAATACAATCTGTGATGCAATGGTAGGTACTTGGTATACGGATGTGAGTGTGTTGTCTGAAGATAATGTGAATATTAGGCATATGACAAAAATAGATCGCAATGTCGACGGTTCAGCAAAACTTAAGGGGCTAAGTTTTTATAGTGATACAACAGAAGTTACCCCTTGGCAGTTTTCTACTAAATGGAGTTGTGATGGACTATGGTACACCGAGAAAAATGAATGGGGTTACACAGCATTTAAAATAATGGAACTTGGACAGGAAAATATCTTAAAAGATGAGCTGGATAATTTAAGTGCGAATAAAATAGAGATTACTGAAAAATCCAATTTAGATTTCATTAACAAAAATATCGAACGATATTTTAGTTCAGAGTGATTTATGTAAAACAATTATTACCCAGATAGTGAAGAGTCAGAGATGATTTAGTATAGTGTTAACAGTGAAAGTTGATGTTATTTATGATTCGTATTTTGGTTCGGCCCCCTTTTTTTTACTCACGAAAATGATTGATGCGGGCACTATCTTCGAAGTTTTTGAAAAAGTCGATTTATTTACATAATCGGCTTTTTTTATGGCTGTCACCAATGAATTTTAAGGCAATATCCTAAAAATTGACCTAAACCAACTGGTTGTTCAAGTTTATGTGTCTTTTGAGTATTGGTGGAATGATATGTGTTTTGTTGATTTATATTCACTTGATTGTGGGTGATGGCGAGCGTGACCTCAAGAGTTAACACAAATTAGTAGTCTCAAAAAATAACTAGTCGATTCGAAATTAATACAAACATCTCATTATTTAAAGTATTGACCTAACGAAGTATAAAATTACCCCATGTATAAAGTCATATAAATTGTAAATTGTAGACTAAGTATGTCTCGTAGGTTTTACACAGAATGATAAAATAAGTAAACTTAAAATATTAAAAACAAGTCAAACTAAACAAGTCAAACTTTATGAGGATGATAAACATGAAATCAATTATTAGTTTAATCTTATTATTTGTATCAATTAATAGTTTTGCACAGTCGGAACTATTCGAAAATGAAGACTCTATTTATTATAATTCTATAGGGGTGGGGTTAAACGTCGAAGGGGTGAGATTAAATGAACTCTCTGCATTTGGTTTGGGTTTTGATATTAACGCTGGTTATTTAATCAATAAGTCGATATTCACCAATATACAATTTAGCAATGTGTATAGTTTATTTGAAAATAATGCAGGGGCCGGTTACTCAAATAAACAAGCTTTTGGTTTTCAATTAGGTGTTAAAAAAACGAACAAGGTGATTGATCCTTTTGTTTTGACTGAAGTTAAGTTTAATTTTTATGATGAAAATTCAATAAAACGAAACTGGCAAAGTATTAATACTCAGTTTGGCATTAGGGCTAAAATTAATGCGTTTGAGTCTTTAAAAATTGGTTCAAGTGCTGCAATTTTAATAGGGGGAATTAATTTAGATGGTGACACTCAATTAGTCGCAGGTGTTAACTTAGACCTGGATGTCATTATTAAAAATAAAATAAAAGCATTTTTAGATTTTGAATTTTCTGGCGGGTCAGAAGTTCGCTCAGATACTAGTGGGTATTTAGCGGTTCAAGCTTCGGTTGGATTAAAATATATCTATTAACTCAAAATTGTTGAGTTAATATTTGGCGATGGTTTGTTAATGTCGACCTTTGTGGGGGCAAATTCAAGCAAATTACGCCTGAACAAACGTCCATCTCGAAGTTGCTGAGTTAATATCAGCGATGGTTTGTTAAGTTCGACCTTTGTAGTGATCGACTTCAAGCAAATTACACCTGAACAAACGTCCAACTCGAAGTTGCTGAGTTAATATCAGCGAGGGTTTGTTAATGTCGATTTTTGTGGGGTCGAACTCATGCAAATTACGCTTGAATAAAACGTCCAAAAAAATGGAGTAAGCTCGCTCAACACGCACGTTACAAGAAAAAATGGAACAAGTTTAATATAGTGTATATACTTAATGTATATAGCAAATACAAATAGGTGGTTACATCATGGCTAAAGGTAGTGTTTTTACTAATAATCGAACCCAAGCAGTGCGATTACCAGCGCAAATGCGTTTTGATGATGGCATAAAACAGGTAAGTGTCAGAATAGTTGGTAAAGAGCGTATACTTTGCCCGTTAGAAAATACCTGGGACAGCTTTTTTATGCAGGATCAAAGTGTTGATGACGACTTTTTATCTGAGCGTGCCGAGCAAACTGAAACAAAACGTGAGTCGTTTTAATGCTTAAATATATGCTCGATACAAACATTGTCATATACATAATAAAACGCCGTCCCATTGAGGTGTTGGCTCAGTTTAATAACCACCAAGGCCAGCTATGCATTAGCAGTGTGACCTTAGCTGAGTTAATTCATGGTGTCGAAAAAAGCGAAAGGCCCGCACACAACCTTAAACAAGTAGAAGATTTTACCTCACGCTTAGATGTGCTCGATTACCAAAGTGGTGCCGCGTTTCATTATGGTGAAATTCGAGCAAACTTAGAAAAAAAAGGCACGACGATCGGCGTGAATGATCTGCATATTGCAGGACATGCCAGAAGTGAAGGCATGATTATCGTTACAAATAATTTAAAAGAATTTGAGCGCGTAGAAGGACTACGTTGTGAGAATTGGCTGGCTGATCACTAGTTAATACTTGTATATGGTGAGATATGAAACCCGATTAGTCGGGTTTTTTTATGCCTATTTGTAAAAGTGGATGTCTCTTTTTATTTTTCCCTTTTTGTTTTGTATGTCAAACTAAAAGCTTGACCCTCAGTATTCTTTCTAAAGAATGAATTCAAATCCCACGCTTAATGTCCCGATAGAAATTCTCATGGGAGCCCAGTGCCATCAATTCTAGTGTGATTGCGCCATCTTCATAACTGTAACCTAACAACATAAGTTGTTTGACCATTTTAAATTTAAATACGCGTAAAAAACCGAGATCACCTTTTTTACGCTCTCCTAAATCTGGGGTTTGTATTAATAAACGAATGGTTTGATCGAGCTCTTTTTTTTGAGTGGGGTTAAGTTTTTTAACACTTTTTTTAAAAGAAGGTGTTTGTAATATTTGAGAGATTTTAGTCAAAATCGTAGCTCTCTAGTTTGCCTGCTTCTTTTTCGGCTTTAGCAATAATCGCTTGGCGTACAAACTCATAGGGTAAATCAGGATTGTCTTCCATCATCTCTCCAATAGCAGCCCAATGCTCAATTTGCTTAGGGGTTGTTCGGTGCAACGCTTTACCCATTATATTGGCTTTTTCAATTAAATTTTCGTCTAAACGGATACTGATAGTACTCATAGCAATCTTCTTTATTGTATCAATAAGTCCTTATTGTAGCGAAGCGCCACAAAATACTCAATGTTGGAAATGTAACATAATGTAAAAAAGTGGAGCAGGCGTGCGCAGTTTGAGATATTTGGTGAATGTTTGAGTAATGTGTGCTGATTTTTGTAAGATTGGACTTTAGCCCAAATTAAACAAATCATGTGGGTGAAAGCTTGCTTTCATTGATTACTGAGTTTCAAAAGTGGATGTCCCTTTTGGTTTTATGCAGATGCCGATGGTTGTTTCAACGCGATCACTTAGACCTTCACAAACTTTTTTGTTTAGGCCAATATCTACATCTAAGTTAATGTGATTTGGTTTAGAATATGCACCCAAAACTCCTGAATAATTTGGATGAGAAGATTCTGAAAGCAGATCGTAATGACGCCTAAACTCGGGATCTAACTTCTTAGATACATGATCAATACATGTAAGAATATTCACCATTTCAGGGAATTCTGCATCGCCACGCCACCCAATACTTAACCGACGCATAGTTTTAAGTAGCGAAGACAAATCTTTTGTTGATTCAAACTCTTCAAACTTAAAACTTAAATATGCAATTACGGCGAATGTTTCTTGTGCCGCACGAGCGCAGACTACAGCAGGGATGTAATTCTTTGATTCGACCAATGAGAAGCTTCCTTCACAAAGATCTACAAACCTGTGCAATAAAGATTCCCTATACGTATCAATATTGAATGTCGGTCTATATGCCAAGTTATTTAATAGAGGTGAAACCTTAATTCGCATTATTTTTTTGACATCAGCCAATTTACTTTTAATTTCTTCCATTATAAATTTACTCTCATGAAACTTAACCGCCGCAATAATCGGCAAATAATACTTGGCTATAATCTACCGTGAGGAACGAACACCAGCCAAGTGTTAGGTGTCCGTCTTAATTGCTTTTGTTAAATGTCAGCCTGCACGTTTTACGATTAGACGTTTTGATACAACTGACAAAATTTGAACCAGAGATATTAACAACCAAATGAAGAAAGGCATAATGTAATAATAAACCGTTAGTGTTGTACTGTGAGCATCTACAATCCAGGACTGATCAACATTGTGTGCTTTATAAAAATCGAATAAACAGTAAAGACTCCAAATAAAAGTTGAAATCGTAATAAATAACCAATTCTTATTTTTCACTCTAAGGAGAAAAATAACAGGAACAATTATATTGATTAAAAATATAAAAATAATTGATGTTTGGATCATAGCTTTCCGCTGATATTTAACGAGGCTGTAGAAAAATTAACTTTTCACAACTCTTATTGGTTTTAATATAAATAGTATTAATTTCAAACAGTATATTCATTCTCAGAACACTTTTGAATGGTTATTTTTCAGATTTGTATTTTTGAGAATGTGCCTGTCGATTAATAGAAACCATATATTTTCAAATTAAGAGCCTGAACAAAACGGACAGGAGGTGGACGATGGGGGACGCGACCCCATGGGTTCAAGAAAGGTGGGTGTCCATATATGTCTATGTCAAACTATAGGCTTGACCCTCAGTATTTTGTCCTTTTTTTGTTGATTAATAATCACTGGATAGTGAACGCGACCCTGTGAGTTTGCGCTAAATAAATGGGTGGTGGGGGATACTGCCCCATCATTGGAGCCTAGGAAAGTAATGGTCCCCAACTTAGATTGTTTTGTGGCTGTCAAGTCAAGATGCTAGACTTGACCCTCGGTACTTTATTGTTGAGTGTCTATGTCAAATGTAAGGCGCGATCCGGTTATTTCCTAAATCCTAAAAATGTCAGCTATTAGATAAAGTCCTAATCTATCTATTTAATAAATATTTAATTTATCGCTATTAAACATTAAATCATTAAAATACGCGGCAATTAAAATTAATAAACATCATTTTACTAGGAGAAAGTAAATGAAACTAAAACAAAGCATATTAAGTGCAGTCATTGCCGTATCAGGCTTATTGTTGATTCCTAATTCAATTGCAGCAGAGTCGCAAGTAAGCATTGCTGTTTATGGTGATTACGGAAGTTTTGAAACTAGTTGGTCTGATAATGTAGTGTTGGCTAATTATTGGGGCGAACATCACAATACAATGATTCTTGATGTGGCTTCAAATTTGGGAACGAAAGATATTTATTTTGTTGATGGTGGGCAGTTGGGTGTGTATTTAAATCGATTTGAATTAATGGATTTAACCGAATATTTCGCGCCTTATAAATCTGATTTTTATCCTTTTGCTGTAGAGCAAGGAATTGATACATTTGGTAAACAGCGCTCCATACCTTTGGATTTAGGTGTTGGGGTTCAGTACTATCGTACAGACTTAATTGCAGGTGCAGGGATAACTGTTGATCAAATATCAGGCAGTTGGGTGGGTTATTTACAAGCTGCACGCACAGCAAAAGAACATTGATTTTATATTATAGATAATTCAGATGCATTATTGAGATTGTATATTTATAGTCATTTAAAAAATGGTGATTATTTATTTAAAGGCGATGGCGGAGAATATTCGTTGGATAGCGATTTTTACTCTGAGGCATTTGAATTTGCAAAAATATTCCATGATGAACAATTATCTTTTGAGACAGGCATGTGGAGTGATGCTTGGTATAATGCCTTTAGAGGAGATGCGTTATTAACTTCAATTCAAGGTATTTGGTTGGGAGGGCATTTAAGTAGCTGGATTGCACCAGATCAAATTCAAAAATTTGCAATGATACAAACACCGGGTGATAAAAGTGCAAGCTGGGGTGGTACGCATGTGTTTGTCACTAAAAATGCGAATATGCAAAATGTTAAACCGGTTTTAGATGCAATAATTGGTCAAACAGATAAACAAAATTATATTGAAAATAATAATGAATATGGAATTGAAAGCGCAAGAATTGATATGTTATCAAACTATGAATCAGATTTTTTTGATGATTATTTTAATCAAGATAATGAGAACGAAATATTAAAAAACTCGATAAAAGATATACCAATAATAAGAACTCATCCTATGGATCATTATGCAGAATATTTAGTGTTTCAAAAATATTACCCAATGATACTTAGTGAAGAAATAACAATAGAAAATGCAATTATTGAAATAAATCAAATATTAGCTGATCGTTTAGCTAAAATTACAATTAATTAAGGAGATGAAAATGAAATACTTAATAATGATGTTGTCATGCTTTTTGTTGATTGCTTGTGAATCAGTTAAAGAAACCGAAACCGAAACCGAAACAAAGACGCAAACAGAAACTTCAGAGTTTGGTGGATTATTAAATCATAATAATCCAAAACAATTTGAATTAAATGAACATTATCAAGTTGAAGATATGGAGAACTATACTGCTACCACAGAAATTCAATCAGTAATAAGTGAGATGAATTTTGATGATGGGTTGCATGAAAATGATGAAATAATTATTTATAAAAACGAATCCACGGGATTCCCAGGTCAATGGCTTAAAGTGGGAGGAGGTTTTCAATTAAATCAGGTTGAAGGCAGTGAGATTGGAAGCGCTATATTTAAGGTCTCTTCTGAAGATGTGTTTAATTTCATGATTTTAGAATTTAGTACTGATGAAATTGATTATTTCCAATATGGTACTGAAATTACGGTAGATGTGAAATACGAAAATACAAAAATTTTAACTTTACATCCATCCGCAATTATTGATGAAGATAAATATCTAATTCCAATAAACTTAGATGGTGATTATAAAGATATTGAAATCTTAGTAAGTGTTTATTCTTATGATAATATTGCATTAATTGCAACTTCGTTAGAAGTTGCAACTTATCATTTTTCTGAAGCTGAAGTTATTGATTTTATAAAAAAATCATGGGTCGAAGGTGAAGGGCTAACTCCGGTTGAAGCTGAATTATTAGTTGGGGAGTTAGATGTGGATGTTAATAATGTCATGGCTTCAAAAACTCTAAAAGACTTTAATTATATATATCATAGTGAAGAAGATTTTAGTGAAGTTGCAGTTAGATTGCATTCTGATGAGGATTTCTTATATTACTATTTTTCAAAATATGGCGAAAACACTCTTTGGTTTGAGTTAAAAGTTAATTTAAATGAAATTTATATTACTCATAATAGCCATTTTGTATATAGTGCAATATATACAGATGTTAATTCATCGAGTGAATCAGTTGGTATTATTAATAAAAGTAACTTTAAATTAAATGTGAATATTAATACTAAAAAAAATCAAATTACATGGATGGTTGATAGCATAACTCATGAGAATATATTTGTAGATACAGTGGAGCAAAGGAAAATACTAATTGAAGAAGTAGAACCTAGTAGAAGTATTTCATCAAGTTTTAATTTAACTTCTGCAGTTGAGGGGGGGAAGTTTTTATTAAATTTGGAAACTGTAGAACAAATGAAGGAGTATACAATTGATGATTCAATTAAATTAATTTCAGTAAATATAAATGTAAATGTGCCTCAAATGGCTGAGTTTGTTGAACTGTCTTTTGATGTAAATGTAGGTGAAGAGACTTCGGATTGTTATTTAAGAATGTATGTAAGTTTTATAATTGATAATGGTGAAAAAAATAGCAATTGTTTTAATAAAAATGGACGATATTCATTTGTTAATACTGTGAATACTTCTGAATATATTGATTTTAGTTTAAATATGTATGGTGATCAGCGTTTTATTGATAATTATTATCAAATCGAAATCGATAATTTGTCTGTAAAATCAATTACTGTTGATGATGAAAGTTGGAATTCTACGTGGGATTTGGAAAATCATTGTAGAGATTTTCCAATTTCAAGGATGAGGATTTCAATTTCTGATACTGTTTTTGAGGGTGTTGCCATTGAAGAAATTACAAATGATATTTATTTAGTAGAAGGAGAGTTTATGGATAAAATACTAACTTTTACTTTTAATAATAAATTGATTTCTTTTGAAGTAATTGAGGAGTCTGGGCTTGTGAATAATTCTGCAATTACATTAGTTGATTTAGAAAGTGAATGTAATGTATTTATGAGTCGATTTATTCCGTAAATAATAATTCGATAAAGCCAGCAATTCAGCTGGCTTTATTATTTATTAAAGCCTTCCAATAAAATCTAAATCTAAATCTAAATCTAAATCTAAATCTAAATTTCTAAAATAGCAATAACAAAAAAACCTAAGGGCCTGAGTAACTGATTAATAACTGATCAGTGTTTTTTTGCTTAATCAGATAAAAGCCTACTCAAAACAGTGGGCTTTTTTATACTTTACGAACAACACCCAACCAAATATCGGCTTTCGAAATTTGTTCCCAGCAAATTTGAACTACATACATCCCTATAAACAATCAACTAAATCACCCAAAAACTTGCAAATCCCCAAAAATGCTATAATGTACTAGTACATGAATACACAACAAAAACATAACCTAACTGAATTTACTGAACTGTTGCTTGCTGCCAAAGACACTAAAGCCATGCAGTCTGTGCTGTCTGCATTACTGACGCCGTCTGAACTGCGTGATATCCCAAATCGATTACAGATAATACGATTGTTAAAACAGGGAGTCTCACAGCGCGAAATCTCTAAAAAGCTTGGCGTTGGAATAGCGACGGTAACCAGAGGTTCAAAAGAAATGCAGTCCGGACAATTAAAGAGCGATTTATAATTATGTCACAGCTTGATATGTTGCAATTACCGCGTAAACCTCATTATATAAAAATTGCAGAAGACTGTGATTTTTTTGATTTATTTAAAAAGATTGAAAAACAATTTGATAGTTGTTTTCTTTTAGAGTCGTTAGGCGAAGACAGTCATATGTCGCGTCATTCGTTAATAGGTTTTGATCCTGAAAAAATCCTAACTGCAAATGGGTCGTCTTTAACCATTACTGAACGTGATGGCGCTTCTCAAACTTATGAGAGTGAAAATCCGTATTATTTATTACGTGAATTTTTACCACAAGATATTATCTCGCGTAAGTACGCAGGTGGTTTAACCGGTTATATCGGTTATGACGCAATGAATTATTTTGAACCGTCGTTATCATTACAATCTAGTGAAATGTTTGATGCGTTTAAATTTGGTTTGTATTTAGATGGTTTGATTTTAGACAAAATGACCGGTGAGTTAATTTATTTTTATTATGAAAATAATCGTTTAGCTGTGATCGAGTCATTATTAAAATCAAAATACGAAGGTAATGGCCCGTTAAGTATTACTGCGATGGGCGACAGTATGACGAAAGCCGATCATTCTGATGCCGTGGGTAAAGTTAAAGAAGATATCGTTGAAGGTAAAATATTCCAGTGCGAAGTAGGGTTTAAATCTCACTTTAAACTAGATGGCGACAAGATGAATATTTACGATAAGTTGCGTGAAGTGAATCCCTCACCACAGATGTATTATATTAAATTTAGTGAACAACATATTATTGGTGCGAGCCCTGAGCTTTTATTCAGACTACGCCAAGGCGAAATGGAAACCTTTCCATTAGCAGGCACCACTTTACGTGGTAAAGACTCAGTAGAAGATACCCAGTTTGCACGTAAACTTTTAAATGACCCAAAAGAAATAGCCGAACATAATATGATTGTGGATTTACATCGCAACGATATTGGCCGTGTGGCGCGTTTTGGTACGGTTAAAGTACGTTCATTAATGGACATCAAACGTTTTAGTCACGTACAACATATCGCCTCTGAAATTGTTGGTATTATCTCGGACAAAGAAGATATGTTTTCAGCGTTAGCTTCAAACTTTCCGGCAGGTACATTAACAGGCGCACCAAAAATTGAAGCCATGAAAATTATCGATGCGCTTGAAAATGATGGTCGTGGTCCTTATGGTGGTGCGGTGGGTAATTTTGCCTTAAATGGCGATTGTACTTTTGCGATTCCTATTCGGACTGTTTTTTGTAATGGCGAAAACGCTTATGTACAAACTTGTGGTGGCAACGTTTTTGATTCAAATGCAGAAGACGAATACTTAGAAATTCAAAGAAAATTTGCGGGCACTAAAAAAGTATTAGATCAATTTATTAAGAAGGCAGTCTAATTATGAAAGTATTAATTATTGATAACTATGATTCGTTTACGTTTAATTTATATCAATTTATTGGTGAGATTTTAAAATCACAAATCAGTCAAAAAAATATTTTAAGCTTTGAAGTGATCGTAAAACGTAATGATGAAATTACATTAGATGAAATAAAAAAATTAGACATTGATCGAATTATTATTTCACCCGGCCCGGGTAATCCAGAAGATGAAGCCTATTTTGGTGTCTGCGCTCAAGTGATTAAAGAGTTGGGTCCAAAAATACCTACTTTAGGTGTGTGTTTAGGTATGCAAGGTATCGTACATGTATTTGGTGGTAAAGTTGTAAAAGCGAAATTACCGATGCACGGAAAAACCAGCCCGATTACACATAATAATAAAGGTGTATTTTTGGGTTTCCCTCAAGGTTTAGAGATTATGCGTTACCATTCGTTGGTAGCTCAAAACGAAAGTTTCCCTGATTGTTTAGATGTTACCGCTTATGTGAGCGATGATGAACCTGATTTTAATACCGATGATATTTCCACAAAACAGATCATGGGTGTACAACATAAAGACTATCCAATATATGGTATTCAGTTTCATCCCGAGTCGTTTGCAAGTGAAGGCGGAAAGGATATGATCGAGAATTTTTTATTGCAGAAGTGATAAAAGATAAAATATAGATACAAAAAAACCGACTAATGTCGGTTTTTTTGTATCTAGAATATGTAAGTCGCGGCTTGCCACGTCTTGTTTGAAAATTTTAGTTTTTGACGTAGCAAGCTACGACCTACATTTTTGAATTACCAATCATTTGTTTTGAAAGGTAAAACACGAGACCTGTATGTTTGTTTTGATCTCCTTAATTAAAACGCCATACCCAAACCAACTTGATGAATTAACTCATCGGTATAACGGATGCCGTAATTTAATACAAAACCTTCTTGTTTAAAGATAAATCCTATTTCAGGAGCGATAAACACTTTTGATTGGTCTGTATTTTCGACCCAAACAAATTTAATTTCATCAAAAATATCCGTTGTTTCAATCTCATCATAACGACTTCTAAATTCAAATCCCGCACCCATATAAGCCCAGATAGGATATTTAAATTGGTAGGTCATGCCAGTAGCTATCGCAAAACGGGTTGATTTACTGTCACCAGTTGCAATGCCAGGGTTGCGGCCTGAATAGTTACCGTTATCGTCAGTTGTTTCAAAATGTTCAGAATTAATGGCTTCGGGTTTTATTTTAATGCTGAAATAAAATCCTGGAATAGCGGTATCAAGTTGTGCAAATGTATAACCTGCTGATTGGCTAGTATCCATTGTAAACATAGAAACCAAGGCCCCACTTTGGTGAGCATATTTGTTACAGATATCCAGTTTGGCTTGAACTGTTTTTTGTAGTGTAGGGTCATCATTTAGGTGCAAAAATTTTTCGTAATTGTATTTCGCTGTTACGTAGTTTTTACCCGAAAACGCATAATTGCCATTATCTAAATATTCTATATTTAGTCGGTTTTTAATTTCAGTACTATATGGGCCGGATGGATATTTAATTAGAAAATTTTCATACACAGAAATACTATTGTGGATAACCGCTTGATTGTATTCATACTCTTGGCTTAATTTGGTTTTGTGGTTTTTAATATCTGAGTAATGCTGGCTGTTAGGGTAACGTCTTAAAAAATTGGCAAGAGAAGAGGCTGAATTGTCATCAATCGCCTTTTGATATTCAGATTCTTCCATATTAATTATAAACTGGTTGGCTTGAGATGAATATTTGCCATTATTGTACAAAGACAAATATCGTTTGTAACTATTGTATGTGTTTTTAGATTTAGCTTGTTTCCACGCATGCTCTTCATCTTTGGCATGAATCAAACGACTGACCTGATCGTAATAAATACCGTAAGGGTATTGATCTAAATAGTCCTGCGCTTTTGATTGACTAAAATTAACTCTGAGTTGTTCATAAAGTGATTTTTCATCACGTAAAACCTGTGACACCAATACATCAAATTTATCAATTTGATAAGCCACTAAAGAGCCTTGGTCAGAGGATGAATTTTGGAAGAAATTGATAAGATCTTTTGCGTCTGCCCAATTATGTGAATCAATGTGGTATTGAACTTCATCTAAAATTTGACTGTGATCATTTCTATTTGCAAATAGCTGTGCGCTTAATGCAAAAAGAGTAATAAGAAGGGCTATTTTTATTTTAATCATATTCATAATAGGCTGTGTCGATCAATTATAGGAAGTACTCCTATATTAGATGACTCAAGCTGAACATAATATTAATGTTTGGCTTTGATTAACTGTAATTAAAAGAAATTAATAGTTTTGAGTATTGGTTCGACATCATTTTGTTTATTTACCTTTTACAACGTGCCCATTTTTACGAAGCTCAGCTTTTAATAATTCAATCCACTCACCCTGAATTTCAATGATGCCATCTTTTACCGAACCACCTGTTCCACAACGTTTTTTGAGGGTTTTACATAATTTAGCCATTTGTGATTTATCTAAATGTAATCCACTGATTGTTGTGACTACTTTTCCGCCACGCCCTTTGGTTGATTTTTGCACTAATGCTTTACCATCACCTTCTAAAATCACTTCTTCAGGTTCTTCTTCCACTCGACCAATTTCGGTAGAATAAACTAAACGGGTTTCTTTTTTACTCATTGACAATTCTCAAAATGATATTAATTAAGTGGCTTGTATTTTAACGGGATTTAAGTAAACACTCACCTGTTATTTTTAAGGTTTTTATAGTGTCGGATACAATTTTAATAAGCTGATTAAAAGTAAACAGTATTTGTATATTTTCATTTTGCGTTTATTATGGCTGTCTAATAACTATTTAAAGGCATAAAAATGAAATACGCCATCTCTTTTATTCATACTGCAAGTGTACACATAAACACATTTAATACTATTTTGGCCGACCTAGCGCCGCAGTTAACGATCAATCATATAGTGGATGAGTCTTTATTAACCTATGCCCAGCAGCATGGTGTTGATTCTGTACTTAAGCAAAAAGTGAATACAATGCTTGCTGAGTTATCACTGCAAAGTAAAGTTATAGTGATAACCTGCTCGTCAATTGGTGCAATTGCTGAAAATATTGGCCAACTTAATGGTTGTGTTATTCAGCGAATAGATCGAGCAATGGCCGATTTTTCTGTTCAAAATGGAAATAACATTCTAGTTGTTGCATCATTGGAAAGTACTTTAACACCTACTCATGATCTTTTAAAAAGCTCTGTTTTGACTATTGGAAAAACACCAAAATTTACAGTTCAATGTATCGATAATGCTTGGGATAATTTTGTTAAAGGTGATATGGAAGCCTATTATGCAGACATAATTAAAGTATTAAAACTAAGTGAACAGAAATACGATTTAATTGTTTTGGCTCAGGCTTCTATGGCCGGTGTTGAAAGTAGTGTTGAATTATCTATACCTCTTGTTAGTAGTCCCATTTTAGGTGTTAAAAAAGCGATTAGTGTTTTGTAGATAAACGCTTTGATTACTATCTATATTATTTTTGGGTGAAATTAAGTTTTAAACTGAAATCATCCATTAAATGTAAGCATTAAGCTTTAAAAATTTACTGTCATTAATTTAAATGGAATAAAAGTTAGTGAATGTTATATGTTTGATTCGACTGCTTAGTTTTAAAATATGTAAAACTATTGCGTTATTTCCGTTACTCTTTTTAGCCTTCTGATATTGGTTATGTAAAACAATTATGTTGTTGCACTGGTACTAACTTAAATTCAGTCCTTTTTTTGTATATCCAATAATCCACATTCAAGAAACCTTTGATACCGATGCCAATAATTATCGTAATTATTTACCTCAGATCAGCACAGGTCCACAATTTTGTACTCTTCAAAAATAAGTGGATCGATATCTGATTAACCTCAACTTGTCTTGTTAGTCTCTTCTAGTTCTCAAATTTAGTAGTTTTTTAGCTGATTAATGTAATGTAATGTTAGAAAGTTGGATATTATGTTAGATTACTGTTTTAAAAGATCGTTTATATTTTGTTGTTACCTTTAAAATTTTTATTGAGGTTATTACTTATTTACTCGGTTTTTACTCATTTGATAAGTAGAATTCGTGAAATTTTAATCACATAGAGGGCAGTATGTTAAAACATTCATATATAAACAGTATTACACTTTTAGCTGTTTTAACTATTTCGGCCTGTGGCGGCAATAAAACCGACAATAAAAATCCAGAATCTGACACCGATCAAACAACAGACACCGCACAAACAACAGGCACTTCAACTTTTGTCGATGAAACAAAAAAAGACGCAATAGATGATTTAAATATAATATTAAAAGAAGCCAAAGAGTTTGCCAAAACTGCGAAGGAATTTGAAGTATTAAGCAATAACAATAAAGATTTGGCTTTAGTTGAAGCGGATATGACAGTCTTACAAACGTTGTATGAAGTCACTCAATCTCATATGAACAAAACAAAAGTTTCTGCACAATTAGCTAATGAAAACTTAGAGGCAGCCAATGCCGTCTTAGCGCAATTCGAAGATGATCAAGACATTCTACAAACTGTTGCTCAAATTAATGATCTGGTTAATCAAACTGATTTATCGTTTGAAATGACTGTTGTTTATTTAACGCAAATTACACAGAAGATAGAATCTATCGCTAAAGCGGCAGAAGATGCGCTGGCTTTGATTGAAAAAAAAACATTGGATGAATTACTTTTAATACAAGCTCAAGCTGAAAACTATGCAATAAAAGCAGAAACATTTGAGGAACTTGTTAATCAACGTAAGGTTTCGGTTTTGCTTAGTATGGATGTAATGGAAATACAAGCCATGTACGATATTGCTGTTGTACATGCATTAGAAGCTAAAGATGGCGCAGATTTAGCGATTGCCAGTGGTGTAGACGCCGAAACAATTTTAGTAAACTTCGAAGATAATCAAGTTGTTCTAAGCGCAGTTGCCGACATTCAAAAAATTGTTGAACAAGCCAAATTATCTTACGAAATGGCCAATGCAGATTTAACATTAATCGAAAATCATTTGCATACTATTAACGATGTTATGAGTGAAGATAGAGATAATGACGGGGTTGCTAATGTTGATGATGCTTTTCCAGATGATCCTTATGAAACAAACGATATGGACAAAGATGGGATAGGGGATAATTCGGATACTGACAGAGATGGCGATACATACGAAAATGACAATGATGCCTTTCCAAATGATAAAAACGAATGGTTAGATAGCGATGGTGATGGTATTGGTGATAATTCTGACCCAATTGATAATTTAGATGGGTATGGTTTAAGAATAGAAACGGCTTTTGATGAACTTGAAAGTTACAGTAAAGCTAAAAAAGTGGTGTATTTAGATTTTGATGGCGAATTAATAACCAGCCCAGAATGGAATAATTATTATCGTGGTAATTTAAATGCACGACCACATGGCACCGAAGATGGCCAACAAAATGGTGATGACTTAGACTCCCCGCCTTTTACTCAATTAGATATTACAGAAATTTGGACGATGGTAGCTGAAGATTTTGCACCCTTTGATATCAATATTACAACTAACCGTGTCGTTTTTGATCAAGCGAACAAGTTAGATCGTTTGATGGTTGTATTTACCGAAACATATAAATGGCGTACAGGCGTATCCAGTGGGGTGGCGCATTTAAACTCGTTCGCTAAAGTCAGTAATAAAGATAAAATCGTATTTGTATTTAATAGTCGTTGGAACCTTGGCCCGAATTATAAACAACCCAAAACATTTATTAATGCAGCAGCTACAACTGCAAGTCATGAAATTGGGCATAGTTTAGGTTTGTCTCATGACGGTGAAAATGGCGGAGGCAAATATTTTGGTGGTCATGGTCCAAGCACTCATTCGTGGGGAGCAATTATGGGGTTAGCGCCTTTTAAAACGATGATTCAATGGAGTGAAGGTGAGTATGAAAATGCATCGAACATGGAAGACGATTTAGCAATAATAACACGCGCTGCCAATGGTATTAATTATCGTCCCGATGACCATGGTAATTTAATGATGTTAGCTTCCGCACTTAATGTAAGTGCTGATGGAAAAGTATCGGGTGGTTTAAATAAAGGGATTATAGAGCGCAATACAGACCTGGATTATTTCAGTTTTAGCCTGGAAAACGATGTAAATGTAAAACTTGGTGCTTACCCAGCAGTCTATGCCAATATATTAGGTTCAAATGTTAAATTAAAATTAAAATTGTTTAATGAAAGCGGTGAATTAATTGTAGGTGGGCAAGCTGGTTTCCCACATAGTTTGGGTAGTATCATCGAAATGCAGTTATCAGCGGGTATTTATTATTTAGAAGTTGATGGAGTGGGTAATGCCGATCCATTAACTGATGGTTATAGCGATTATGGATCGTTAGGTTATTTTAGAATTGCTGGCCAAATAGGTGAATAAATAACGCCATAGTTAATGATAGTAAGTGAAAGAAAAATAGAATCTTGATGTTGTGATCAAGGTTCTATTTGATTTAGAGTATAATTTTAAAAAGCGAATTATATTCGAATTAATCCAGCTCCTATAAACACCTGTTCAATGTTTGTTTGTTTTACTTTGATATTTTGTTTAGCTAATACCTTGATCAATTTTGTTTGATCAATTAATAATGTCTTTTCAAAAAGTGAGCGTGTGGAGCTTGTTTTTCTTAGTTTTCGCATAAAAATAGATAAAATTGATATCATTACAAAGGATAGTTTTTTCTGTTTAACTTTTTGTTTGGTCATTTTTTGCAGTGTATTTTTTATATCTGTAAACGAATACCTGAGGCCTTCAAAACAAAATACCTCGTTATCGTTTAAGTCTTCAGCTTTGCTATTTAAAATTTGCACTAAGTTATAAGCTAAATCAGGTAAATAATTCCAGCTAATTGTTTTATTGATATCTCCTAAAGTTGTTAACGAAACTTGTTTGTTTTTTTCGTTTTGTTTAATTAAAAACGCCAACCAGGTGCTTGGTGCAAATTCACCAATATAATTACCCGCTCTAAAAATCAAATACTTTAAACCAAATTGTTTATGTAATACTTCAAGTCTATTTTCCATATTAATACGAATTTCACCTAATTCAAAAGTAGGTTTAATGGATGTATTTTCGTTTATTGTTGTGGATTCATCAGTACCCGCAAAACCATAAATATTACCTGGGAATAATAAACGACTGCCACTTTTAATACAGGCCTGTGCAGTGATTTCTAATGTTTGAACACCTAATGTTGCCCAATCAACATAATTGTAATTGATGCCATATAACACCACGTCTTTATTTTGAGTCAGACGATTAATAAGGGTTTCATCCTGCGCGTTGCCAATTTGATAGATTAAATTTGGATGTGAGAATTTTGTTTTTTGAGTCGGGTCTCGAATTAACGCAGTCACATGGTAGGAATCGGCTAAAAGTGCTTTTGCCACTTCAAAACCCACTCCACCGGTGAATCCTAATACTAAAGCGGTTTTATGTTTGTTATTTGAATGGGTTAAAGATTTCATGTTTATTGCCTATTTATTTAAGTTGAGTTAAATATAGATAGGTTTTAATTGAATGGGAATAGACTAAAGTGTGGGGCGGTTATACATATCTGAATAGCTAATAATGGCGATGCTGGCAGTATTGGTGTTAAATAAATACTGGGTATAGTTTGATTATTTGATCGTAATTGGGTTAAGAAACAAATTGAAAAACGTTTAAAGTCTAAACTTTAAGTCTGAAATAAGAAATAACAGGGAAGGGTGATTTAAGTGGGAAAATGACTTTTCTAATGTTTAATATCCACTTTTATGAATAAATGTTTTAGATTATTATTGTTAAAATTTAAAAAACAAAAAATATCAAGACATACAAAATTGAAAATTCAGTATGTCTTGATATTCAATAATATTAAGAAGGTAACGTAACGTTTACTTCTAATATGCTTGTCATGTTTTCTTGGCTAATGTCTACAGCAACATCATCCATATCCACATCCACAAACTTTTTAATCACAGCTAGTATTTCGCGCTGTAATTGCGGTAAATAACTAGGTTGTTTATCTTTATTGCGTTGGTGAGCCACTACAATTTGTAAGCGCTCTCTTGCAATGTTCGCAGAGGTATTTTCTTTAACTCGAAAACGGTCGAATATACTCATGTTTATTTCCCCTTACCCGAATACGCGGCTTAAAATGCCTTTTTTGACAGGTTTGATAAAACGCATTTCAAGATCTTCACCTTCAAAACGTCTAATTGCATCGGCATAAGCTTGTCCTGCATTTGATTTTAAATCCAAAATAACAGGTGTGCCTTGGTTAGAGGCGGTTAAAACTGAACTGGATTCAGGAATGACACCTAATAAAGGCACAGCAAGTATGTCAACAATATCTGTCACACTTAACATTTCGCCTTTTGCCGCTCTAGCAGTATCATAACGCGTAATTAATAAATGTTCTTTTACACTTGAGCCTTGTTCGGCACGACGACTTTTAGATTGCAAAATACCTAAAATACGGTCGCTGTCGCGCACTGAACTCACTTCAGGGTTTGTCACTACAATAGCTTCATCGGCAAAATACAATGCCATTTGAGCGCCATGTTCAATGCCTGCAGGGCTGTCACAAATAATATAATCGAACGTTTCACTTAATTCGTTTAATATTTTTTCAACACCTTCTTTGGTTAAAGCGTCTTTGTCTCGTGTTTGTGAGGCAGGTAAAATGAAAAGTTTCTCACAACGTTTATCTTTTATCAGTGCTTGATTTAAGCTGGCGTCACCTTGGATGACATTAACGAAATCAAATACGACTCGGCGTTCACAGTCCATGATTAAATCTAAGTTTCTTAAACCTATGTCAAAATCAATTACGACTGTTTTTTTACCGCTAAGTGCAAGCCCCATACTGATAGCTGCACTAGTAGTTGTTTTACCAACGCCGCCTTTACCTGATGTTACTACTATGATTTTCGCCACGAAAACCTCCTGTATATTTGTTGAATATTAATGTGAAGTATATTGTTAAATCAATATACATATGGAGTTTGTGAAACACTAAGGCAAGAAACCATAATTGTTCATAAACTCTCTTGATTTATGTGTTTGTTCTAACTAGTTGTTAACTCGTCAAATTCTAAACGATCTTCCTTGATATAAAAACGACAGGCATTACCTAATTTCGGAAGTTGCTCGTCCACCATATATTGACCTTGGATAGATATCAATTGTGCGTGTTGATTTTGACAAATGATTTGTGTGTTTTCTCGACCCTTGGCACCAGCAACGGCACGCCCGCGTAACGCACCAAAAATTGTAATAGAGCCATCGGCAATCACTTCAGCGCCGGCGCTGACATTATTTAATATGACTAAATTTTCATTAGCGGCATAAATTTGTTGGCCAGAACGAACTTGTTGAGTGATAACCCGGGTGCCAATGTCAGACGAAAGAAAATCAACATTTTGTTTTTTTTCAATTTTCGAATGATTTAATCCTGTCTCAATAATGATTTTCTTGATACTAGGTGAGTGACACTGGGCACCAATAGGGTTGATGTTTTGTTGTTTTAAATAATCGATTAATTCGATTAAATCTTGTTTTTGTAAAGTTTTTTCCACTCTATTTAAATCTAATACAACCGGTGCATTAGCTAATAAATTGGGTGTTTTATCATTTAAGTAATCAATTTGCTCTGATATATCAGATAATTTATAGCTTTTTATTTCAAAAAGATAAACAGGTTGCATCGATGATTTTAAGTTAAAAGCCTGATTCATAAACGATTCTAAAAATATTTAAGTTAGTCCTACTGTATCGAGCTTATGCTGTTGATTCAATGATTGCTTACACATTTATTAAAATAATTTTATTAAGGTTGATAAGCTTAAAATCATCTTGGTTGGTCTGTTTGTATTTATAGTATTGTGAGGGCTTGAATATTTGGATTAAGTGCTTGTACAGAAGTGTATTTGTAATAAAAAATAAAGTTCTCATAGTGTAATAAAAATAAAAGTTCGGATATTTGTAGGTTTAATTCATCTGTTTTTGATAATCGCATATTTATATATTATTGGTTTATTCGTTAAATTAAACACAATAAAACAAGTATTAAACAAAAACTTAAGTTGTATTTTAAACACACTGGTCATCCTATGACGTTTTCTGATAAAATACGCCGCTTTAAATCCACCATTTTTGAGTGCTATCCATGAAAGATTTTTTAATTGCCCCTTCTATCTTATCCGCTAACTTCGCGACTCTTGGAGTTGAAGTTGAAAACGTTTTAAAAGCAGGGGCAGATATTGTGCATTTTGATGTGATGGATAACCATTATGTGCCTAACTTAACAATAGGGCCAATGGTCTGTAAAGCGCTGCGCGATTATGGCATTACTGCTGATATCGATGTGCATTTAATGGTTAGCCCCGTTGATCGTATGATTGAAGATTTTGCAGCAGCCGGTGCGTCGTATATCACTTTTCACCCAGACGCATCTACGCATGTAGATCGCTCTTTACAGTTAATTAAACAAGCGGGTTGTAAATCTGGTTTGGTGTTTAACCCAGCGGCAAGTCTAAGTGAATTAGAATACGTGTTGGATAAAGTCGATATGATTCTATTGATGTCAGTTAACCCTGGTTTTGGTGGTCAATCTTTTATCCCTTCTACTTTAAGAAAACTTGAACAAGCACGTCGTATGATTGATGACTCAGGTTTGGATATTCGTTTAGAAGTGGATGGTGGTGTAAAAGTGGATAACATTCGTGAAATTGCTCAAGCCGGTGCGGATACTTTTGTTGCGGGTTCTGCCATTTTTAACGCACCTGATTACAAAAGACAAATCGATTTAATGCGTGTTGAATTAGCTAAAGTTAAGCGATAAATATTTGTGCTGCTGATTATTGATAATTACGACTCCTTTACTTATAACATTGCCAGTTATTTTGAACAGTTGGGGCAACAGGTAAAGGTCGTATTACACGATCAAATTAGCATTGCTGAAATAGAAGCACTCGATCCGGATTATTTAGTGATTTCACCGGGGCCTTGTACTCCTAACGAGGCAGGTATCTCATTAGAGGTGATTGCGAAATTTGCAGGAATAATTCCAATACTTGGGATTTGTTTAGGACACCAATGTATCGTTGCACAATTTGGTGGGAGCATAGTCAAAGCAAAACAAGCCATACATGGTAAAACATCGACTTTATTTCATAATCAAACTTCATTGTTTACAGATTTAGAAAAAAGTTTTAACGTGACACGTTATCATTCATTAGTTGCGCAGCAATCGAGTTTACCACCTTGTTTTGAAATAAGTGCTTGGACAGGCAGTGCAACACAGATTGATGAAATTATGGCAGTTGAACATAAAACCCTGCCAATTTATGGGGTGCAATTTCACCCTGAAGCGATATTGACCCAAAACGGTCACGCATTGTTAGATAAATTTTTAAAAAGGTCTATTTTATGAACATTCAACAAGCCATCGCTAAAGTCGTTGAAAAACAAGATTTAAGTAAAGATGAAATGAAAGCTGTTATGCAAGACATCATGACAGGTAATGCAACCCCTGCTCAAATTGGTGGTTTTTTGATTGGCCTTCGTATGAAAGGCGAAACCGTTGAAGAAATCGTAGCAGCAGTAACTGTGATGCGTGAATTATCCACAAAAGTAGATATTACACATGAAAACTTAGTAGACACTTGTGGTACCGGTGGTGATGGCTCAAACCTTTTTAATGTTTCAACAGCCTGTGCGTTTGTAGTAGCAGCCGCGGGTGGTAAAGTGGCAAAACATGGTAATCGTGGTGCTTCAAGTAAGTCAGGCAGTGCCGATTTATTAGAGCAGGCGGGGGTGGTGTTAGCTATTACTCCTGAGCAAGTGATTCGTTGTATCGATCATATTGGGGTGGGTTTTATGTTTGCACAAACTCATCACAGTGCAATGAAACATGCCATTGGCCCACGTAAAGAAATGAAGACACGTACAATCTTTAATATTCTAGGCCCGATGACCAACCCTGCTAATGCACAAAATCAAGTAATTGGTGTATTTGACTCACAGCTTTGTCCAATAATGGCAAATGTATTAAATGAATTAAAATCGAATCATGTTTTGGTGGTGCATTCTCAAGACGGTTTAGATGAATTATCAATTTGCGCATTAAATGATGTCAGCGAATTAAAAAATGGACAGGTAAATAGTTATCAAATTGATCCGGTTAAACTTGGGTTTAATTATGATGACCTTAGTGGTTTACAAGTTGACGGCGCTAAACAATCATTAGAAATAATTCAATTAGCTTTATCCAAAGATAAAAGTCAATTAGCACAAAAAGCTCGAGACATGATTGCTTTAAATGCAGGCGCTGCAATCTATGTCTCAAACCAAGCAAGCAGTATCGAACAAGGTATTGAAATGGCACAAGATGCTATTAGTAGTGGAATGGCATTAGAAAAAATGAATGATTTAGCCGCCTTCACTCAAGCCATGTAAATAAATTGTGGGTGGAATAAAATCCGGCTCATGATAAAGAGTTATGTAGGTCGTGGCTTGCTGCGACAATTTGTATTAAACCTGTCGCAATAAATTGCGACCTACAAAAGAATAAAATAATGAATACTCCAACTATTTTAAAAAAAATCATCGATCGTAAATGGGAAGAAGTAAAAGAACGCAGTGCAAATACTTCTTTGGCGAAACTTGAAGCCCTTGTTAAAAACGCTGCGCCTTCACGTGGTTTTGTAAACAGCATTGAGCAACGCATTAAAAATGGTGATCCAGCTGTTATTGCTGAAATTAAAAAAGCCAGCCCCAGTAAAGGTATTTTACGTGAAAACTTCCACCCTGATTTAATCGCAAAAAGTTACGCTCAAGCCGGTGCCGCTTGTTTGTCGGTGTTAACCGATGCTGATTTTTTTAAAGGCCATGAAAGTTATTTACAACAAGCGCGTCAAGCTTGTGAATTACCAGTAATCCGTAAAGATTTTATCGTTGATCCGTATCAAATATTTGAAGCGAAAGCGATTAATGCCGATGCGGTTTTATTGATTGTTTCAGCTTTAGAGTTTGGTCAAATGAAAGATTTGTATAACCTAGCGGGTAAATTGAATTTAGATGTATTAGTTGAAGTACATGACGGCGAAGAATTAGAATTAGCCCAAAAATTAGATTGTCGTTTAGTGGGTATTAATAATCGTAATTTACATACATTTGATGTCACTTTAGATACAACATTAGGTTTATTAAAAGAAATTAAAAACGACCGTATTGTGATTACTGAAAGTGGTATTTTAAATAAAAATGATGTGAAATTAATGCAAGACAATAACGTAAATGGTTTCTTAGTTGGTGAAGCATTTATGCGTGCACAAGATCCAGGAGAAGAGCTGACTCGTTTATTCTTCTAAATCTTTTTTTGCCATAACCTAACTTAGGTTATGGCAACTGCTTTAAAACCTATCCCTTCTTCAAATATATAACTTTTTATAATATATTTTGTATAAATTATAACCAAATCTCGTTTTACCTCATTTGTTAAAGCAAATATATCGTCATTGGATTGTTTGTGTGAAGCTGGATTACTGCTTATATTGCATATTTGAGTAATTGACACTATTGCTGTAATTAAAAATAACGTAAGCTGGAAACAATAATATTTTAATCAAATGGGTAATTATCATGAATATTAAAGCGTTTATTATTATCTCAATTATGTCACTGTCTTGTTTTAATTTGGTATTAGCAAAAGATAAAGTCATTGAGCCAAATTTAAGTGAAACCAATAACGTTGAAGCTGAAAACAATGACGTAGATACTGAAAATCAAGTCAGTAAAAAAAACAATATCGATCGTATCAGTAAAAATGTACGATTTGCTGTTAATATATCAACCTTAGATATGCCGTTCCCATTATCTGCTGGGTTTAGTGTGATTTATCAAAATAACCCAAAATGGCTGTTAGAATTTAATTATTTAAGAAATCTATTTGCGTACAACTTGTTGGACGTTGATGCTAAAGAAATAGGACAACAACATTTTTCATTAAAAGCGCATTATTTTGTAAAAGAAAAATATTACGCAACAATTGGCATAGGTAAACGATTTACCACTGCACGTATGGATGATAAATTTTTTAATTATAATAACTATTCAATCAAATCAACGCTTAGTAAATTTAATAGCGATTATTTAACTGTGGGAGTAGGCAGTGTATTTAAACTAAATGAAAATATTCAGTTGAATCTAGATTGGGCAGCATTTAATTATGCATTTTCACAAAGTACTTCCCAATCAGCAGTTGGTTTTGCCGACGGTGAAGATAATCAGCAGATTGTTGCTGGATTTGAAAAAACCCTTGAAGGTTATGTGTCTAATACTTTTTTACGATTAAGTGTTATGGGGCAATATTAAAAAAAGTAAGATATAATAGTTTTTTTGTTAAAAGAGGTAATTTATGCAGGTTTTTAGTGTATTAAAATTTAAATCCTTAGTTTTTAAATTATGTGTAATTGCAGGTGTTAGCTTGGTTTCATATAATGTTTTTGCTAAGGAAAAGCAAACAGCGGTTGAGTTGTATGGTGAAATCTCTGTAGATAATGGTGTGTTGCTTGATCAAAATAATAATCCCGTACAATTGCGTGGTATGAGTTTATTTTGGAGCCAATGGGGAGGGCAGTTCTATAATAAATCAGTAGTAAAAACGTTAACCGATGATTGGAATATCTCAGTTATTCGGGTTGCTATTGCTGCAAAAAAAGGTGGGTATAATACGAATCCACAAGGTGAATTAAAAAAAGTGGATGTCATTGTAAAAGCCGCAGTTGAAAATGGTATTTATGTGATTATCGATTGGCATTCGCATGATGCTCAAAATGACATAAAAAGTGCCATTGAGTTTTTTGAAACAGTTGCTAAAAAATATGGCCATTTACCGAATGTTATTTACGAAATCTATAATGAACCTGATTATGAATCTTGGAATAACGACATTAAACCTTATGCAGAAACAGTCATTCAAAAAATTCGCGCCATTGATGACAATAACTTAATTATTGTGGGTACGCCCACTTGGTCGCAACGTGTTGATCAAGCGGCGGATAATCCATTAGAAGGTAAGAATATTGCGTACACCATTCATTTCTATGCAGGTACCCATTCTCAAGAAATTCGTGATAATGTGATTTATGCATTAGATAAAGGTTTGGCAATATTTTCCACAGAATGGGGTATGAGTAAAGCATCAGGCAATGGTGGGGTGTTTAAATCTGAAACCAAAAAATGGATAGACTTTTTTGATGCACACAATATATCTTGGTTAAACTGGTCGATCATTAATAAAAAAGAATCATCAGCGGCTTTAAAACCCAGCGCTTCACATATTGCTAATTGGACAGATAGAGATTTAACAAAATCGGGTAAATGGGTTAAAAAACGTTTACTGAGTTATTAGTTCTTTCTGATTTATTAAAAACACGATCTAAGGTCGTGTTTTTTTTGCTCAAAAATTAATTAAATATCTTGTTCAAGTCTTAAAATTAACTCAGCCCAAAGTGCTAGCTGATCAGGCGGGATCTGTTTTCGTGCATCAACAAAACGATCTTCCCCCGCTATAAATCGATAACCTGAATGGGATAACCCGTTTGTTTCGCTGGGGATATTTCGCTGATCGAGATCTAATGTAGTCTTTTAAATCATCAGCTAAAGTTGATAAATTTTTATAATCGGTGATATGTAATATTCCATCATCATGACAGCTTGAACATGTGCTGATAATCTCTTTGGATGTTTGAAAGAGTATTAAATCGTAATCCTGTTTTTGGCTGTCAATTACACTAATCATTTGTTCGACAGCGGTGGAAATTTCTCCATCAAAAACGTTGAGTTTAATCAGATGGTTACCAGCTGTGGAAAATTCATAATAAAACTGAGCTTGAGTCGAAATAACCTTGCCTTCAAATTCCCATTTATAAGTTAAATGGTCTTTATCGGTATCAAAAGAGTTGCTGCCAATTAATTTTACTAAATGATTGTCTTGATAAACTACGATATAACCTTGTGGGGCTGTGTTTTCAGAGTCAGTTACGTTTAATGTTTTAGAAATTGTATTTGAGATCCCGAAAATATCGGTGACACTTAGCTTAACTTCAACCTGACCTGGATTATCCAAAATATACTCTATGGATTCACCTGCAGTCTCATTACCTTCTATTGTCCATAAATAGGTTAACTCTGATAGTGTTTCACTTTGAGATTGTGCGTTTAATATTAATTTTAGTGGCTCGTAACGTGTAACAAAATTAATAGAGGGTGCTTCATTGATGTTTTTAATTAATACAGTTGCAAAGTCAAAAAAGCCATCAGAGTTGCTGACTGTTAAACTAACATTAAAATCGCCAGCAGCTGTATACGAATAAATATAATTGGCTTGATCTTGTGTGGTTGTTTTGTCACCAAAATCCCACTGGTAAGTGTGATTAGTTTTAGGGTTGATAACACTTACGTTTATTTGAGAAGGTGAAATTTGTGTGAGTTCGAATGTCGCATCAGGTAAAGTAATTTCAAGCTGAGTGTCTAGTACTAGGCAGTTAGTTGTATTTATTGTTTGGGGGATTGAGGTTAAACAAGCGGAATTTTGATCGCTAGTACAGCTCAATAGGGTGAAAGTAACTAAAAATCCCAACAAAAAACGCATAAAATCACTCTTAAATAGTGTGATTTTATCAGGTTTTTAATGTTTGATTACAGATGGATTCTCATTTTAATAAAAAGTAACAAAGCTCTATAGTTAGCTTTAGTTAATTTTATATTCTAGTAAATAGGACTCTCACAAAAGTGTTAAACAGGTTAAAATCCAATATTAATAAATTAAAGGTAGGATTATAAATGGATTATTTACAATATTACGGCGTAGATTGGTTGGCGATGGTTTTAACTTTTGTAGCGATTTGGCAAATTGGTAATAAAAATAAAATTGGTTTTATGTTGATGATGTGTGGTAATACAAGCTGGGTATTTGTGGGTATATTGACTGAAAGTGTAGCAATGGTGATTGCAAATATTATTTTCTTTTCGATGAATGTTCGAGCGCTGTTAAAATGGGGTAAAGAGGCTAAAGCTAATCCAGAAAGTGTTGTTTAGATAGTGAAATTAAACTGCCTACGTCCTTGTAGGCATTTATTACTGCTTATTTTGAAAGTTCAGCTAACTGATCCGCTTGGAATTCACTCACAAGCGGTTCAATCACACAGTTTAAATCCCCTTCCATAATTTCATCTAAACGGTATAACGTTAAGTTAATACGATGATCACTGATGCGCCCCTGTGAGTAATTATAAGTACGGATTCGATCAGAACGATCTCCCGTGCCTACTAACAACTTACGGGTTTCAGATTGCTCTGCCGCTGCTTTATCAGTTTGTTGTGCTTTTAAGCGTGCTGCCAATACTGACATGGCTTGAGCTTTATTTTTATGTTGTGAACGTTGATCTTGACATTCTACAACTAAACCACTGGGTAAATGCGTAATACGAATTGCTGATTCAGTTTTGTTAACGTGCTGTCCACCTGCTCCGGATGCTCTGAAAGTATCAATACGTAAATCGCTTTTATTGATGTCGATTTCTTCTAGCTCATCCGCTTCTGGCATAACAACAACAGTACAAGCTGAAGTATGTACACGCCCTTGGGATTCAGTTGTGGGAACACGTTGTACTCTATGAGCACCGGATTCAAACTTTAATTTTGAATACACATTTTGGCCGCTAATTCGTACGATCACTTCTTTGTATCCGCCGTGATCCCCTAAATTTTGTGACATTACTTCTAAACGCCAGCCCATTTTTTCAGCATAACGAGAATACATTCTGAATAAGTCACCACTAAAAATAGACGCTTCGTCTCCACCAGTGCCAGCTCGAATTTCTAAGAATGTGTTTTTTGCATCATTAGGGTCTTTAGGTAATAATAATTTTTGAAGCTCCATTTCTAGTGTTTCAATACGTGCTTGGCATTCTTTGAATTCTTCTTTACCCATCTCTTTCATTTCAGGGTCTGAATCATTGCTAAGAATTCTCGCTTCGGCTAAGTCACCTTCTGTTTCGAAAAATTGTGCGTAAGTTTGCACAACGGGTTCGATCTCGGCGTACTCTTTTGAGTATTTACGGAAAATATCTTGATTTGAAATAATTTCAGGGTCACTCATTAAAGCGGCTAACTCTTCATAGCGTTCGCCTAATAATTGAAGTTTGGTGCGAATGGAATCTTTCATAGTGAATAATACAACTTACTTGTCAGAAATTTGGAATAAACGGTTTAAGGCCGAATGAATGTCGTGATTACCCTCAATGCTGGCTTTTTTAAGTTCCAAGCTAGGAGCGTGTAAAAATTTATTGGTTAGACGGTGCGAGAAATTTTCAAGTACGTCTTTTGGGTCGCTGCCACTTTGAATTAATGCCACGGCGCGCTTTAATTCATTGTCACGAATACTTTCAACGTGTGTTCGGAACGTTTTGATCGTGTCGACTGCTTTTAATGATTTTTGATTTTGGGCGTATTTTTCAATACCTTCATCAATTAATTCATTTGCTTCAACAGCGGCTTCTTTGCGGTTTTGCATATTGGTTTCAATCACACCTTTTAAATCATCAACGGTGTATAAATATACGTCTGACAAATTACCCACTTCTTCTTCAATATCACGTGGTACCGCAATATCAACCATAAAGATTGGTTTGTGACGCCTTGCTTTTAAAGCTTTTTCAACGGCACCTTTACCTAATATAGGTAATTGACTTGCCGTAGATGAAATGACAATGTCAGCTTTTATTAGACTACTTGGTATGTCTGACAGTAATATTGCTTTTGCATCAAACTGTTTGGCTAATTCTTGAGCACGAGTAAGGGTTCGATTGGCTATAATTATTTTACCAATACCTTTATCTTTTAAATGTTTGGCAACCAAATCGATTGTTTCACCTGCGCCTATTAATAAAGCGGTGCAATGTTTTAAATCATCAAAAATACGCGAACTCATATTAACCGCGGCATAAGCAATAGAAACCGGGTTTTCACCAATTGCAGTATGGGTACGTACTTTTTTTGCTACTGAAAATGCGTGTGGAAATAATCGATTTAACGATTGGCTGATGGATCCATGATCTCGAGCAACTGCATAAGCGGATTTTAATTGACCTAAAATTTGTGGTTCACCTAATATTAAAGAATCTAATCCGCAAGCTACTTGGCAAAGATGAGTGGCAACAGCAACCCCTTCAAAAGTGATCGAATATTGATTAAGTTGCTCTAAACCAATGCTGTGGTAACTTGATAACCATTGTTTGATTTCTAATAAGGCTTGGTCAAAACTTTCTACTTCGCAATATAATTCACTTCGATTGCAGGTGGATAAAATCACACCTTCTTTAACATTTGGGAGCAGACTCAGTGCTTTTAAAGCGTCACCCATAAACTCAGGCGCGAACGCAAACCGTTCACGTATGTCAACAGGAGCTGTTTTATGATTGATACCGAATGCCAATAGGGTCATAAATGTTAAAACACCAATGGAAAAAGTGACTATTCTACACAAAAAAGTGACTATTCTACACAACATTAGAAACATTTTGTGCTTTTATGTATGCTTAGAATAGTATTTTTTATTGAAATGACCATTTTAACTAAAGTATTAATTGAAGTATTGAGGATAAAGAGGATGTCTGTGTTAAAAATTGGGCTGAAAGTAGCGTTGAAAGTAGTGTTAAAAAAAATGATTGTAGGGGCGCTGATGGTCTCGGGTATTTTTATGTTTTCGTGTCAAACGAATACATTGAAAAGCGATAGTAGTGCTCAAAAAAATAAGTCGGCAAGCACTATTCAATCAATTGATTCCCCTAAAACAACAAATATAAAACAAGGGGAGGGTGATAACGCTGATATTAAACAAAACCAACGCGCTCAAACTCCATTAGATGGTTTATCGTTACAAGAACTGTTATTAGCACAAATGGCTTACCAACAACGTAATTATAATGGCGCATTAGCCTTATATTATCTGTTAGCTACTCGTGTACAAGACCCTGCTATTGCTAAAAAAGCTGCTTTAATTGCCGCATTTTTAGACGAAGAAGCAGTGTTAGAAAGTATGCTGAAAATTTGGCTTGAAGTGTACCCTAATAACCAAGAAGCTCTGATGTTGGGTTTATCAAACAGTCTTGTATTGGCAAATTTAGATGTATTTGAAGTGCGTTTTAAGAAAATAATGCAGCAAAAACAAGATCTCGATTTTTTACAATTAACCCAAAAATTACCATTAAATATTGAAGCTTATGAGCCGTTGCAGGTTTTGTTAGTTGAATTACAAAATCAATACGCACAACCTCAAATGTATACTGTTTTAGCGTTTGTGTATGAGCATCAAGGTAAGTTTGAAAAATCGGTGCAGGCAGCTCAAAAAGCAATCGTTAAATTTGATAACCCGATGGTTCGTTTATTGTTAATAAATAATTATAAAGTTTTGGGTCTACAGACTCAGTCAGATCAATTGCTTGAAGAAAGTTTTGAGAAATATTCATCTAATCGATTGTTAACAGAAGCACGAATTAAATTGGCCTGGATTAATCAAAACTTTGTTTTGGCGTATCAATTAACCCGTCAAATGTATGAACGTAACCCAAGTGATCCAAATTTAGCTTACCAATTTGCACGATTAGCATTAAAACAAAAAGATTTTAAGCAAGCTAAACAGGTATTTACGTCGTTGCTGGTGTATCCAAGTTTGCAGGACGAAATGAATTATTCATTAGGTTTAATTGAAAATGAGTTGGCGCAATTCGAAACTGCATTACGTTTTTTTTCAAAAGTGCAACCTTCTTCATTTTACAAAAACAGTCAATATTTTAGAGCGAACATAATCTGGCAAGCCACTAAAGATACAGAAGCTGTTATTGCGGTTTTTGATCAACTAGCCCTGAATTCAGAAGAAGATAAAAAACTTTCAGTGGCGGTTTTAGAAGCTGATTTTTGGACTACTGTTGTGCAATTTCAAACTGCGTTGGACAGATTACAACCTTTTGTTAAATCGAATTTAGATAACTTTGATGTGTTATACCAATACGCATTGTTATTAGATAGCGCGGGTAATACTAAAGAATCATTATCAACATTAAAAACGTTATTGCAGAAGTTTCCTGAAAATTCAAGCATTTTAAATGCATATGGTTATGTGTTGGGTAACCGAACAGATCAAGTTGATTTAGCATTAACTTATGTTGAAAAATCGTTAGCATTAGAACCTAATAATCCCGCGGCACTTGATTCAAAAGGTTGGCTATTATATAAACTTAATAAATACAAACAGGCTTTACCTTTCTTACAAGAGGCGTTTGAAAAGTACCCACACGATGAAGTGGCGGCGCATTTGGGGGCCACACTTTGGCGTTTAGGTTTGTTGGATCAAGCTGATGAAATTTGGCAACAAGGGTTCAAGTTGCAGCCTGAAAGTTCAATTATTCAAGAAATTAAACAAAAATTGATGGGTTTGATGGATCAATAATTTATTAAGTTGATTGGTTTTTCCCATAAAAGTGAATAAACATTGAACAATTGGATAGATGTAGTGTCATTAATGTTGTGCATAAAGCCATCAAAGGTGTTTTAAGTCCTAAAATATCCCGTTTTAAGGATGCCTTTGTAGGTGCTGTTCTGTTAAAATATAGGTGTCTGTTTAAATGTTAACCATACCAATGAAGTTATATTCCATCATTCCAGAACAGCGCCCTAATACACCTTTATTAGATTCGATTGATTCACCTATCGATTTAAAACAGTTAACAGTGGATCAATTACCGCTTCTTGCCGATCAATTACGTGAATTTTTATTATATAGTGTTGGGCAATCAGGTGGGCATTTTGGCTCAGGCTTAGGAGTGGTTGAATTAACCATTGCGCTGCATTATGTATTTGATTCACCCAATGATAAAATTTGTTGGGATGTGGGTCATCAAGCTTATCCTCATAAAATTTTGACAGGTCGTCGCGAACAATTACTTAATATTCGTTCAAAAGAAGGTCTAAGTGCTTTTCCAAAAAGAAGTGAATCAAAACATGACGCTTTTGGTGTAGGGCATTCAAGTACGTCTATCTCGGCGGCAATGGGTTACGCCTGTGCCCATAGATTACAAAATTTGCCTTATCATAGTGTGGCTGTTATTGGTGATGGGGCATTAACAGCTGGGATGGCCTTTGAAGCATTAAGTCACGCTGGGGCTGATAAAACGCCTATGTTAGTGGTGCTCAATGATAACGATATGTCCATTTCTGAAAGTGTGGGTGGTGTATCCAACGCATTAACTAAAATTATTTCATCAAAAACTTTCCTGAATTTTCGTGAAAATTCCAAAAAAGTGTTATCAAATTTACCTCATGCGATGAGTATTGCGCGTAAAGCGGAAGAACATGTAAAAGGCATGATTAGTCCAAGCACATTATTTGAAGAGTTAGGTTTTAATTATATTGGCCCAGTTGACGGTCATAATATATATGACCTTGTGCGTGTGCTCAGTAATATCAAAGACAATATAAGTCGTTACAGTGGGCCGCAGTTTTTACATATACGCACACAAAAAGGCAAAGGATTTGAGCAAGCTGAAGATTCGCCGATTGCATATCATGCCATCAGTAAAATTCAAAAAAATGCTAAGCCTGTTGCTCCTATTGTCAAAGCAAAAACTTATTCTAATATATTTGGGCAATGGTTGGTGCAAAAAGCACAACAAGATGAGCGTATTGTTGGTATCACTCCTGCCATGCGTGAAGGCTCAGATATGGTTGAGTTTTCAAAAAAATTCCCTAAACGTTATTTCGATGTAGCTATCGCTGAGCAACATGCTGTCACTTTTGCAGCTGGTCTTGCTTGCCAAGGTTTAAAACCTGTTGTCGCTATTTATTCTACTTTTTTACAAAGAGCATACGATCAGTTAATCCATGATGTGGCTATCCAAAATTTGGATGTGTTATTTGCGATCGATCGATCTGGTATTGTGGGTGAAGACGGCGCAACACACGCTGGTAATTTAGATATTAGTTTTATTCGTTGTGTGCCGAATATGATATTGATGACTCCAAAAGATGAAAATGAATGCGCTCAAATGCTTGAGTTGGGTTATCAGTATAATGGCCCTGCAGCTGTGCGTTATCCTCGTGGTAAAGGTCCTGGTGTTGCAGTTGATAATAAATCGATTGATTATAAAATCGGTGAAGCTGAATTAATAAAACAAGGCGAGAAGATTGCATTGTTAGCATTTGGCTCAATGGTTGAGCCTGCTAAAGAATGTGCCGAGCAATTAAATGCAACCCTCGTGAATATGCGATTTATTAAACCACTTGATACAACCATGCTGGATAATATTGCAAAAGATTATGATTACATCGTTACATTGGAAGAGAATGTGGTTATGGGAGGGGCAGGTAGTGCAATAAATGAATATTTACATAGCCAAAAACATAAAAAATCGGTGTTAAATTTAGGGTTACCAGATTATTATCAAGCCCACGGAACCCCTGCTCAGCTGATTCAAGAAGCGCGCTTAGATACGAAGAGTATTATTGAACAAATTAATGCATTCACCCAATAATAATTAAACTGTGTTGCTTATATTTTACAAGGTAAAAAGCACTGTTTAATTATCAATTCAAAACTGGCATGATAGCGTTAACTTAATAAAATTGTCTGTCATGAATCATCAATCTTTTTCACCTTCAAACCACCCTGATAAACGCTCGATTCGTAATCGAGTTTTATTAATGCTGCTACTTACTTTTATTTTGAGTACAGTGTTAGTTATGCGTTTACATACTCTTCAAGTTAAAGATTATGAACGTTATTCAACACGCTCAGAGGATAATCGAATTCACTCATGCCCAATAGCGCCAACTCGAGGGGTAATATATGATGTTAATGGGGAAATTTTAGCGGGAAACGTGACAAGTTTTAATCTTGTGGTTTTACGTCATAAAATTAGAAACGATGAAAAACTCTTTGAAGAAGTAAAAAAATATGTTGATTTAAGTGACGATGAGATTGCGCATTTCAAGCGCAAAAAAGACTATGTAGGATTGTGTGATTTTGTTATATTGAAGTCGCGTTTATCAGATATAGAGATTGCAGTTTTAAGTGCGAATCGTCCTTTTTTAAAAGGAGTTGAAATCGAAGCGAGTTTAATAAGAAACTATCCATTTAATGAGTATTTTGCTCATAGTGTTGGGTATATAGGTTCAAGAAATGACCGTGACAATAAAAGAATAGATGAGAATCTCGCAACCAAACAATATATAGGTACAAAAATAATTGGTAAAACGGGGCTTGAAAAAGAGTACGAACCTTTATTGTTGGGCGCTCCGGGAAATATGATTGCTGAAGTAAATAGCAATGGCAGAATTATTAGAGAACTGAATCGTGAACATCCTAAAACAGGTAAGAATCTGCATTTGTTTTTAGATAGCAAAGTGCAATTAACCGCCTTAAATGAATTAGAAAATTCTCGCTTAAAAATAGAAAAAAAAGCACAAGCACAAGAACGAGCACGTTTTGAAAAAGATCCATCAAAGCCATTTAGAGAAATTCATGTCCCGAATATAAAAGGAGCGATTGTTGCTATAGATGTTAAAACAGGTGGAATTGTTGCGATGATTTCTAACCCTAGTTTTGATCCTAATCCATTTGTCACCGGTTATGGTTTTAAAGCTTATCAAGTTTTAAGTGAATCTAAAGATAAACCATTTTTAAATCGAGCAAGCAGAGGGACCTATGCTCCAGCCTCTACTATTAAACCTTTTATTGGTTTGGGTGCAGTTGATAAAGGATTTGTGAGCTGGGATAAGAAATTTAATTCCACCGGGTTCTATGAATTAAAAAATGGTAATTCTAAAAAAGATTGGAAAAAAGGTGGGCATGGGTTAATTGATTTGCAACAAGCTATCACCGAATCTGTGAATACTTATTTTTATGATGTAGCCTATCGAATGAAGTTAGAGCCTATTCATGAAACGTTGGCTAATTTTGGTTTAGGGCAAGTGACGGCCCATGATATTTATGCTGATCTTCCTGGGTTAAATCCATCAAGGCAATGGAAAAAAGACAATCGTAAACAAAGTTGGTACCCCGGTGATACTGTTAATTTAGGTATTGGGCAGGGGTATTTCTTGGTTTCACCGATGCAAATGGCTATTGCAACAACCATAATGGCAAGAAAAGGCAAATGGTTCTCACCTCGATTGGTTGATTATTATGTTGAAGCCGACGGTACGGTAATAACTGTTTCGCCCCCTCCAGCTAGAGAGGATTATGTTTTAAATGATCAGCGTAATTGGGACAAAATGCATAAAGCCATGGAACAAGTTATTTATAATTCAAAAGGAACAGCAAAAATCATCAATACTAAAGATTTAAAATATCGAATTGCAGGTAAAACAGGCACAGGTCAAAACGTGTCATTAAGCGACGAAAGTCATTATATTGATACTCAAATTGGATCAAAAACAAGAGATAACGCATGGTTTGTCAGTTTTGCTCCTGCTGATAACCCTAGACTTGCTATCGCTATTATTTTAGAAAATTCCGATCATGGTGGATCGGTAGCTGCACCTATTGCACGAAAAATGTTTGATGCATATTTATTGAATGAAAATGGTCAGTTAAAAGATTTTTCAACAATTGATGAGGTCGAGCCTCAAATTAATATTCAAATGGAAAATGAACAGATTCATGAAGGAGTTGCTGGTGAATAATTCAGATTTTTCAAGACAGACATCACCTCAAGGACTAAGAAAGCCAGTTTCAATTTATCAAAAAGCACATATAGATTTACCTTTGCTGTTAATAGTTTTTGTTTTGATTGGCTTGGGGTTAATAGCACTATACAGTGCAGATTATAATGGGCTTCATAAGTTTAACCGTCAATTAGCTAACTTATCAGTTGGTGTGGTGGTTATGTTGTTTTTTTCGCGAGTTCATCCAAGGCATTTTCAATATTGGAGCCCTATAGTTTATTTGATTGGTTTAGTCATGTTGGTGTTGGTGTTATATACACCATTAGGCGTTGAAGCAAATAAAGCAACTAGGTGGTTAAAAGTGCCAATTATAGGTAGGTTTCAACCATCTGAAATAATTAAATTGAGCCTTCCAATTGTTGTCGCTGGTTACTTAAGTCGCTTTGCTGTTCCTGTGTCAATTAAATATGTGGCAGTTGCTTTGCTTATAATTGTGATACCGACTTATTTAATTAATAGGCAACCTGATTTAGGTACGTCACTTTTAATTGCTGCTAGTGGTTTGGTTGTAATATTTTTTGCAGGTTTACGTTGGAGGTGGATCTTTCTGTCTATCATTATTGGAATCTTTGGATCCATAGCAATGTGGCATTATGGCCTTGAAGTTTATCAACAAAAACGTGTTTTAGCGGTTCTTGATTCTTCTGATACTCTTGGAGCGTCTTACCATGCAAATCAGGCTGCAATTGCAATTGGCTCAGGAGGTTGGTCAGGGAAAGGTTTTTTACAAGGAACACAATCACGATTGAACTTTGTACCAGAAAATCACACTGACTATATTATTACAGTAATAGCTGAAGAATTTGGGTTTGTTGGGTTTTTAGTATTATTGATTATTTATTTACTCCTAATTATTAGGGGGTTTTACATTGCAACTCAGGCCTATAATAACTTTCAACGCTATTTGGCGGCTTCGTTGACCTTCACGTTCTTTATATATGTGTTTGTTAATATAGCTATGGTCAGTGGTATTTTACCGGTTGTGGGGGTACCGTTACCGTTGGTAAGTTATGGTGGAACTTCAGTTGTGACATTATTAGCATCATTGGGGGTATTGATGAGTATTAGTACCCATAGACATAACGAGTGAATTATGAAAACTATTTTTAAATATACAATGATAATAAGTGTTTGTTTATTAACGACATCTTTAACATTTGCAGAAAGTTTTTATGATCATAAAAAATCTAAAGCTGTAATTAAGGAGTTAGTTGATAAACATGGTATGGATGAAAAACAGCTGATTAAATGGCTTAAAAAAGGAAAAATATTAAAGTCTACAGTTAAAAATCTAGCTAAACCCGCTGAAAAAACCAAAACATTAAAAGAATACGTGCCTTTATTTGTAGATACTAATTCCATTAAAAAAGGCCAAGCATTTTATAAGAAACATGAAAAAATACTACTTAGAGCTGAAAAAGAATTTGGAGTACCAGCAACAATTATTACAGCAATCATTGGTGTAGAGACACGTTATGGTACTTATACAGGTAAGTCTGGGACATTTAACGCGTTAGGTACAACAGCATTTAGTGATCGATCTAGAAATGAGTTTTTTATGCGAGAGTTCAAAGCCTTTTTAGTGATTTGTTTTGAACAAGGTATCGATCCTTTTTCTATGAAAGGAAGTTATGCTGGTGCAATGGGTATCGCTCAATTTATGCCAACTAGTTACCAGCATTATGCAGTTGATTTTAATGATGATGGTAAGATTAATATTTGGAGCGATTTTGAAGACGCTATTGGCTCTGTTGCCAACTATTTAAGCCGCCATAAATGGGATATTGAAGAAGCTATTGTATTAAAGTCTGTGATAGCAAAAGACTCAAAAGCTCAGGTTAATACAGTCAAAATTAAATATGCAACAAGTATCGATCACTTATTAATAGATGGCTGGCAAATTAAAGAAACGGTTAAATCCCCTAAAAAAGTGTATCCACTTCGACTTGATGGTAAAGATGGTGTGGAATATTGGGTGGGGTTATCGAACTTTAGAGTAATAACAAGGTATAATCAGTCGGTACGTTATGCCATGACGGTATTTTTACTTCACCAACAAATTTTGCAAGGCTTATGAAACAACAAACTATATTATTAATTACATGCCTAATTACATCTCTTATTTTAAGTGCTTGTTCTTCAAATTATCGTTCTATATCTGAAACGTTACCTGAAAATGTATCCGATTCACGATATAAAGATAAAAACGACAGTATGCCAACAAAAACCTTAAAAGCAGATGATATTCAAGACCTAAAACCAAAATCAGAGCCATTAAGCGCTGGTGGAAATAAAGATTATGAAGTCTGGGGTAAAAAATACAAAGTATTAA
>JALJPK010000240.1 GCA_022968985.1 Pseudomonadales bacterium
CTACTGGATCTACTGGATCTACTGGATCTACTGGATCTACTGGATCTACTGGATCAACTGGATCAACTGGATCAACTGGATCAACTGGATCAACTGGATCAACTGGATCTACAGGGGCGTAACTGAATTCAAATTCATCTTCTACTCCACCTACTGTAATATTTAATACAGGTTCATCATCTACTATAAAATCAACTTGTGTATCGTTTACATCTACAAGATTCCCCCCAGCAGTAATTATCACAGTATCATCAACAAGATTATTTGATTTGATTTCTGTTATATAAATATCACCACCAGCATTTAAATCAATTATGCCATCTACGATTTCAATGTTTGTTGTATCTGTTTGTTTAATATCATTTATTACATCAACATCTAAATTTGCTAATAACAAATTCTCATTAAACGTAATATCATTAAATCCATCTACATTTAATGCACTGCCATCTTCAATAACACCCACAGTTAAATCTGCAGTATTATTATTGTTAATATATATATTATCAGCACCAAGTTGATCTACGCTCACTGCAATCACATTTTGTACATTTAAGGTTAAATCACTATTGCTGAGTATTATATTATCAATATTCACATTACCTGTTGGGTTTAATATAGTTAATACCAAATCACCCGTGCCTCTTACTCCTGCATTATTACTATAATCATTTACACTGATTAATGAATTAGCCGTTATTAATAACTCACTGTTATCTTGGCTTATGTAATTAAATTCAATTGCTGATATTTGCGCAGCTATTGATGTATTTAACCCATCAATATCCAAGTTACCTAATAAAGTCATATCACCATTAAGGGTAACATTAGCAAAATCATTAATTTGCACATCAACAGCATCAACGGTTCCGTTTATATTCAACTGATCATTTAATGTTGTATTTACTAAATTTTGTGTATCAATAATAATATTATTCGCAATGACATTTCCTAATATATCTATTTGCCTTACCGCTTCTGCGTTAGAGTCTAAATGAATAGTTAAATTACCCGCACCAAGATCAATACCATTAGTACTTAAAGATTCATCTGCGTTTATTATTAAACTTGCATTAGTTACAGAAACTATATCGTCTAGAATGATTTGTTTACCATTCATTTCAACATCATTTATTAATTTTGTAATCGAACTATTCATATCAATAGTATTTAAAACATTCAGATTAGCCGACAAGTTAGTTTCTTTAAATCCAACTACATTAAGATTTGCCACATTCACAACATCATTAAAGCTGATGACATCATCATCCATATTGATTGTGCCAGCTTGAGCAGTTAGAGTTAAATCATTCACATCAATCTGACCAAGAAAATTAACATTAGAATCAAGTAAACCTGTTAAATCAGTATTAACAATTAAATCACCTAATCCTAAATTTATTGTATTAACACTTATTGAGCCTAAAGAATCCAGAGTAAGATTTGAATCAAGCACTGAACTGACCGCACCTAAATCAATAGTTTGTGCATTAATTTGAACATCAGCACCTAACAATATACTGTGATCACTTAAATCAATGACACCGGTAATATTTAAATCATTATGTAATTCAATTCCAACAAAGTTTACGATATCAAAATTTGTTGCATTTACAGCACCTTTTATAATAATCGTATCGTCAGAAACTGCTCCTGATAAACTTTGACTAGTGATTAAAATATCATCGGCTGTTATATCCCCATTTAAAAGTAATGTATTACTGCCTAGGGCATTTTTATCGTAATTAATTGTTAAATCGGCACCTGAAATATTAATACCTTGTAAAACAGAATCACCACTGGCTGTAATATTTAAAGTATCTGTTGTTATTGAAGTCATCAACGCAGCATTTAATGAATTGGCTGCATCAATATTAATATTTGTACCCAACTTAACTTCTCCACCAGCCAATAAATTAATGCCATCAGCTGAGGTTAAATTAGCGTTTAAATTAATATGATTAGCGGTTACTACATTAATATCACCAGTACTTGAAATTACATTTGAATCAATAGTAGAAGACAATGCATTAATATCCACACTAGCAAATGTATTGGTAGTACCGACTAAATCAACTACCTGAGTCGAATCGCCTAACAAGAAAACGTGAGTAGTATTTAAGTCGCGAACTTCATAAGAATCTGCATTGGTAGATGTAACTGACGCAACATTCCAACTATTAACCTGGGCTTGAGAAAATTGAATATCAGTCGACAATGCACTACCAAAACCCATCGATAACGAATCATTAATTGCAATTAGATTTAACCCTCCAGTACCTAGATCCAAATTGGTTAGATCAGTGCCTATGCCCACTGAAATTCCTAAACTTGCATTGGTGGCTGTAAAACCAGTGACAGTTAACGTATTACCAGTTTGATCAGTGTCCGCTAAAAATGTGAGATCAGTATTGGTTGTTAAGTTTGTGCTTAGAATGTCTTGTGTTGTTGAAAATACAATTAAATTACTAGCGTCGGATAAATCGTCAAAAATCGCTTGGGTATAATTTATCCCTCCACCTATATGGGTATCACCAACACTGATGTCTTTAGCGTTTTTAAGGGTTAATACATCCACGTTTGTAAACTTAGTCCAATCGATACTTAAATTTTCTAACGAACCAAAATTAAAATTTAAGTTATTTGATTGCCCGTCAACTAACGTCACATTTGTAAAATTCATACTCCCACTTGTTGGGTTCGAACCTATTGTATTAATTTCTAAATCCGCATCAATAACAAGATTATCAGTAGTAAAAGTGACACCTGCACCTTGAGTTAATAAATTTCCACTTAAATGTAATGTTGCTTCACTACTATCTGATTCTAATATTGCGCGTAAACCATCAGACCCTGTTGCAGAAGATGTAACCCCTTGTAATGTTACATCCACTACATTAGAACTTTGCTGATTAACCGATATAGTTCCAGATGAAAACATGTCACCTAACACAACACTAATACCCTGCGCGTCCACATTACTAGTATCATTTGTTCCTCGTATCGTTATGTTTCCCGCGCTTGCACTTAATGAACCAGTATTAATCGTAATTGAACCAATATTGTTATCAGCATGATCATCAATCTGCTCTGAAACAATTAATAACGTACCTGACCCTACTTTATTAATATTACCAATATCAATAACCACTTCACCTGCTGCGGTTGTACGCCCTGCCGCTAGAATATTTAAATCACCTGAACCGGTAACCTCAATGGTGTCATTTTTATCAAGCATGGTGATATAAGCTGAGCCATTATCAACTGTATTATCAACATTAGAGGCTGAAAATGTGACGGTGCCTGTTTGCGACAATGTAAGTGTGTCATCCGACAAATCATTAATAATAATTGAATGAGTCGCATATAAAGAGATATTACTGGTTGCTGAAGCGGCTTCTAATGCCTGCTCTGAAATTGTATAAGTTGTTAACGGATCTTCATTTGCATTAATACTACCATCTGCTATTT
>JALJPK010000241.1 GCA_022968985.1 Pseudomonadales bacterium
TTAAGCCCGATCCTTGATATTCGTCAGGCATTAATTCAGTCATGTAGTCAAGAAATCCGGCTGCTTGAAGGCCGTAATACCAAATGACTAGGAAGGCAAATGCAATAGCAGTCGCAAAATGATGTTTTATAGTAGCGCTCAAACTATCTCCAGAAGGCATTGATAAAGGGTGACTAACAGGCCAGATGTTATGCTTTTTAGATGATTTGTTCAACTGCTAGGCGCCAGTTAATCAAAATTTCCCACTAGAGATGTCTGCGTATTCTGTTTGATTGTTATGCCCGATTATTTTTAGTAAGAGCTGCAGATAAAATAGCAATATGTTTGTGATGTTTAAATCTGAACGCTTGTTTGTTTTTATTAGGAGACATTATATTTAATATCAGCATAATGTAGCTAGGAAAAATTCCTAGAAAATCAAGAGTATATAAGTGTATGTTGTTGGAGACTAGTTGCCCGCTAGAATAGCTTTGTGTCGCAAAAAAAACTACGCTGGAAAGTAAGTGTAAACCTGAAATTTTTGGATTTCAAACATGGTAAAAAATTTGTATGTATAAAACGACTTCAAAAACATCTCTATTCTTAGCATCCTGCATGTTGGGAATTATTTTATTGAGCTTGGTCAGCTCAGGAATTTTATATCGTCAAATTATGGGTTTACAATCCGGTTCGGTCAATACTGAAGTCGTCGACTTCATCAATGAATTTGAATATGAATTGATGGATAGCGCCGTCGCTTTATCCGAAGCTTATAAACTGCAGAGTATCATTGCTAACAATGAAAAATTTGATCGGGCTTTTAAACAGGTTCTCGGTCGTACCGCTTCCCTGGCATTATTAGAAAAACAATACCCAGATTTAAAGAACAGCCTAAATGTCTCTCTGGTGGTATCTAGTACTGCGCGAATTAATAATTTGATCTACAACAGTGCGCAGATTCAGCGGAAAACGGAAGGTGAAGTTCAGCGGCTTTTTGCCGATTTAACCTTTGAGCTACATCGCTTCCAACAAAATTGGGGCCATCACAATAATGATATGATGAGTACCAAACATTTCAATACGCTGGTCTCCTACCAAAATTCCCTATTACTGATTTTTGTGACTTTATTTATCGGTATTGTGATGGTTATTTACCTGTTTAAGAATAATAGGACGTTACTTGAATTACAGCGTACCTTGGAAAAGCGAGTTTACAAGCGAACCAAAGAACTGAGTAATAGTAACGAAAATTTACATCTTGAAATAAATGAGCGTAAAAAAATAGAAGAAGCACTCACTGAAAGTCAGCAGGCAGCAGAAATTGCTCATCAGCGGCTCCAGCATCAAGCTAATTTTGACCCATTAACCAAATTAGCCAATCGCCATTTGTTCATTGAACGATTTAACGAAGCCAGTAATAGAACCGATAGAAACTCAACCTTGGTGGCATTATTGTTTATTGATTTGGATAGGTTTAAACATGTCAATGATACCTTGGGTCACACTATTGGCGATGAGTTACTGATAGAGGCGGCAGTGCGTATAGAAGAAGTGTTGCGGTCATCTGATACTGCCGCGCGTTTTGGCGGGGACGAGTTTGCCATCGTTCTCTCTGACATCGTTGAGATTCGTACGGTGGAGTTGATCGTTAGCCGAATTATAAAAACCTTGGGTAGTCCTTTCCACCTTTCAGGTAATGAAGCTTTTGTTTCAGCGAGTATTGGAATTACCATGTATCCCAGGGATGGTGATAATATTGAAACGCTGCTGCGTAAAGCAGATAGTGCCATGTATAAAGCCAAAGATGCGGGTAAAAATAATTTTAAATTCTTTACCCAAAAAATGAATATTGAAGCAACAGAGCGAAGATCGTTGGAAACTGCTCTTTACAAGGCAGTTGAAGAGCAGCAATTTCACATAGAATACCAGCCTATCTACGATGTTCAACATAACAAAATAGCCGTATTTGAAGCCTTGATCGGCTGGAATCTGGATAGCCAAGGTAAAATACCCGCCGAGAAGTTTATACCTTTGGCTGAAGAGATAGGGCTTATTTTACACATCGGCAAATGGCTGTTGGATGAGGTCTGTAAGACCGCTGTTACGTGGATTGATGATGGGGCCAGTGATTTTTTGATGTCGGTGAATATTTCGTCTCGCCAATTCCAAAAATGCAACATGGCGGATGACCTGGAAAAAACATTAAGGGAAACGGGATTAGATGCGCGTTATCTAATGATTGAAATTACCGAGAATCTGCTTATTTCAAATCACCTGCAAACTCTAGAACAGTTAAATAAGATTCGTAAAATGGGTGTCCACATTGCCTTCGACGGTTTTGGTACTGGGTATTCATCGCTTAGCTTCCTCAGAAAATACCCAATCACTACCTTGAAAATTGATCAATCATTTATAAAAAATATTAGTGGCGACTGCGCCGACATTGAATTGATTAAAAGCATACTTTCGATAGCGGAAAATTTAAACTTGAAAGTGATTGCCGAAGGCGTCGAAAATAAAACCCAGGTCGATTTTTTAGTAAAAAACAACTGTGGGTTTCTGCAAGGTGATTATTATTCACCACCACTACCAGCGATTAACATCCTAGAATTATTAGAGCGGGAAAAAACGCAAGCGCCAGATGTCGTTACCAATAAGGTGGTACTTCATCTAGCGAGCACCGATTGATATTAATTTTTGCTATTCATCGTAGCTTTTGTTGTTGATTAGGTGAGACTTTATAGAGAGCACCTTATCTGCATGTTTTTGTTGTAACCACGTCCTTTGGATAGTAAAGTTATTTTTCATAGTAAGTATAAAAGGATATGATTATGAAATTTAGTACGGATCTGATCGATGAGTTATCCCTGCTGTCTCAGTTTAGTTTAAGTTCTACCTTGGAAGGTCTTAAGATACATGCAGATGCTTCAAACAAGGTGATTGGTGCCGCCAAGCGACTGTTTGACAAAGGGCTCGTTACTCAAGCTGATGGTGGATACTTAACTGAGTTGGGTAAAGATGCCGCTCAGCATTTACTAAGCCTCAATAGTATTCTAACGACCCCCGTGAACCTGGATACCGCTTCTTAATGGCTTTAAAACCTACCTTATATAAAATTGACCTACAGTTAGTTGACACCAATCGAGACGTTTACGATAACTGTAAGTTTACTTTAACTCAGCACCCGTCAGAAACCCAGGCGCGAATGATGGTTAGACTGATTGTTTTTGCGCTTAATTATCACCGTGACTTACAATTCACTAAGGGCTTATCGTCTCAGGATGAGCCTGATATGTGGCAGATTTC
>JALJPK010000242.1 GCA_022968985.1 Pseudomonadales bacterium
CCTGGAAATATATAGCTGTTATTGCATTGCGCTATTTTATAGGTTTTACCTTTATATTCTACCGGTTTAAATGGGCTACCCGTAGCAATAATAACCTTGCCTTCAGTCCAATTGATCACTTGCTCAGGTGTTGCCTCAACTTGTTTAATTGGATTACTTAATGGAAAAATAACGGGTAAGTCACAATGTCGTTTCATCGCTCTAATTACTTGCTCAGTAAACAAACCAGCAACCCCAGAAACGCCAATTAGAATATCAGGATGCGCTTCATTCATCACGTCGAGTAATGACGCATAATCACTATCATATTGCCAGCTTGTTAGTGCCGATTTACTTTGCACAAGTTTAGCTTGAAAGTCTCTTAGTCCTTGCATGCCTTCTGTTAATAAACCATGACGATCAATCATATAAACTTGACTACGTGCTTGTTCAGCAGAAATTCCTTCACTGGTCATTTGCGTAATTATTTGCTCAGCAATACCACAACCTGCAGAGCCAGCTCCTACAAAAGCGACCTTTTGATCCGAAAGCTTTACATTTTTAGTACGACAAGCAGCTAATAGTGAACCTACAGTAACCGCAGCTGTTCCTTGAATATCATCATTAAAACAACAAATTTCATCACGATATCGATTAAGTAGAGGTGTTGCATTAGGTTGAGCAAAATCTTCAAACTGCAACAATACATGGGGCCAACGACGTTTGACTGCGTTAATAAAGATATCAACAAATTCATTATATTCGTCTTGACCAATACGTTTATGACGCCAGCCCATATACATGGGATCAGCAAGTAACTTTTCGTTATTTGTACCAACATCAAGCATTACAGGTAAGGTATACGCAGGGCTGACGCCACCACAAGCGGTGTATATAGATAACTTACCAATGGGTATGCCCATGCCACCAATACCTTGGTCACCTAAGCCTAGAATTCGCTCGCCGTCAGTTACCACAATAACTTTTACTTTATTTTTAGTGGCATTTCTTAAGATATCATCCATATGATGGCGGTCTTCATATGAAATAAACAAACCTCGAGAACTACGATAAATATCAGAGAACTGTTCACAAGCATCACCTACGGTTGGCGTGTAGATAATTGGCATCATTTCAGTCAAATGTGCTTGTACTAACTTAAAAAATAACGTTTCGTTATTATCATGAATTGCGCGTAAATAAATATGCTTATTTAAGTCGTTCTGAAAACTACTGTATTGCATGTAGGCACGTTCGACTTGCTCATCGATTGTTTCATAGCGAGGTGGCAGCAGGCCCGTTAAATTGAAATTAGCTCTTTCTTCGGCACTAAAGGCACTGCCTTTATTAAGTAATGGCGTTTCCAATAGCGAAGGACCTGAATACGGAATATATAATGGATGCTTTTTATTATTTGTCATAAGGTTTGATGATTTTGCTATGTAGTTAATGAATAATGAAGATTGATGATATTGATGTTAATTACAGTATAGTCGAAGTCAAATAGACAAAAAAGAGCATCATGCATGATCTGTAATAAAAATCTCAATAAAAAGAATTGATAGAGATCAATCTACCTCAGCAATCCACGCTAATTGAATCGCTTCAAGTACTCGCTCGCCGCAATGTTTAGGGTCATCATCAAAGTTTTCTAAGGCGATAACCCACTTCATTAACTCATTGAAATGTAGCTGCATAGGATCTACTTCCGGATGCAGTTCAATTAAGTCAAGCGCCAATTCTAACGAGTCAGTCCAACGATAGCCCATATTTTCCTCCAAGAAATAACAATCAATTATCAAAATTAAAGACCACTATTAATGTATAAGCAAATGAAACCACAGCATATCTGCAATCACCATTAAAATTATCCATAATAAAATCATGCGAGCTTTTCGACAAAACGGACAATCCGTATACCACCATTGTAACCAAGACTTTTTCACTTGCTAATGTCTCCTCAATATTCTCATAATTACTATTCATAATTAAAGCCAGTATATACCCGTTACACCTCAAGATGCAGAATTCAGTGGGAATTTAAAAGACTTTAGGCAAGGCATTTAATTTTGAGAATGGTTGTTCCATTGTTAAATTAAATAACGCGGCATAAAGTCTTTTAAAGCCCATTCAAAGGGAAACACAGAGCAACATCACTTCGTTTTCGCACCAATTTGTAAGAGAATGCCATGACTTTATTGATGCGCCTAGAAGTGAAGTTTCTCTGTGCTTCTGAACCTGCATCTTGAGGTGTAACGGGTATAATTAAAATGAGGTTAAGTTAATGACAAACATTAAATTTTCACCACAAGAAAAAGAACAACTTGTTGATAAATTACAACGATATTTTTCAAAAGAACTTGATCAAGAATTAGGGCAGTTTGATGCTGACTTCCTCTTAGATTTTTTTTCAGATGAAATGGGAGCCTATTTTTATAATCGTGGCCTGTACGATGCTCAAGCTATTTTAACTGAACGCTTAGACAGCATCTCTGAAGCAATTTACGAAATAGAAAAACCAATTTTATAAATCATTTTAGAGAGAAATTAGGGAAAACTTGATTTAGTCCAAGTTAAAAAAAATAGAATGATTTACAATGCCATTTAAATATAAACACCCGTAATTAAAAAGTCATGATGCAAATTACCGATCTGCAAAAAGAACAAAAAATCCCACCACTCTTTCGATTAGGTTTCAGACCTTTTTTCTTATCGGGTGCAATATTTAGTATCGTTGTCATTACCATCTGGTTACTGATTTTAAAAGGCGCACTCAACTTCACTCCTTTAGGAGGTGGTTATTGGTGGCATATTCATGAAATGATTTTTGGTTTCGGCTGTGCAATTGTTGCTGGGTTTTTATTAACTGCGGTACAAAATTGGACCGGTGTGCGTGGTGCACAAGGCAATATACTTATTATTTTATTAGCACTGTGGTTACTTGGCCGAATAAGTTTATTATTCCCTGCCTTCTTCGGTGAAACACTATCAATGATAATAGATTTATCATTTTTACCTGTCGTTGCTTTTATATTAGCAAAACCTATTATTGCCATTAAACAATATCGAAATTTATTTTTTATTCCACTATTGTTGCTATTTACTATTGCTAATTTAGAAATGCATTTGGCAATAATAAATCCACAAACCTTTTCAATTAATTTATCAGGATATGCGGCGGTATTATTAATTACCTTTCTTATATCCGTAATGGCCGGTCGTGTAACCCCAATGTTTACAGCCAACGCGACACAAACAGAT
>JALJPK010000243.1 GCA_022968985.1 Pseudomonadales bacterium
GTGTTGGATATCATATGCTCCAAAACAAAGAAGAAAAGCGATACTTAGAAGCTGCCTTACTATATGATGCGGCTTTATATAATGGGCCTTGGCCTATTAAAGATTTCGAAGGGGTTATTGATGCTATAATGATGATGCGTTCTGAAGGAAACGGGGATTGTACTAAGTTGGAATGGCGTTGGTGTGGTTATGGAGTGCCTTTAGATAAAGCATCTGTAGAATTAGGTAAAGGCTGGGATACATGGGCCGCATACAAAAAGATTATTTTTTGATTAACCGTTCATCTTGTTTTATTATAAAAAAGGCTTTTTTTAATAAACACTTAGCTCAATTATTAATAAAATTGGGTTTATTGTTTATTTGTTCTTGTAGCCAAAACACAAGCACTGACATAGGCTCAAGGTTTCCCTCTAAATTAAGTGGTACGGTAATAGTGTTAGCGGGCACTTAAAATGTACCACCTAAAGGGCACTTTTTAGGGCTCAAAATGTACCACCTCGAATAATCAAAAAAACGGATTTTCTCCTAATAGAAAAGGAGGAAATCTTAATGTCAAACTATTTGAGTATGAATAAAAAACAACTATTACATCAATTTAACACGCTAGGCTGGTCAAAAAGGCGCATCAGTCGTGAAACAGGTATTCATCGCAAGACTGTAGCGAAATACCTAAATCAAAATGTACCAGAAGTGCCCGCCGACTTTTTAGGCGAAAAAGGCCAAAGTGTACCAGAAGTGCCCGCCGACTTTTTAAGCAAAAAACGGCAAAGTAAACCTCAACAAGCCACTGAGTCATTGCCACTCACGAACAGTAAAAGTTTGTTGGCACACCTTGATTTCATTGCGGAAAAATTAGAGTTGGATTTAACTGCTCAACGTGTCTACCAGGATTTAGTCGAAGAACGTGATTACAAAGGCTCTTATTATAGCGTCAAAAGATATATGGCTAAATGCAAAAAGAAGACTCCAAAATATTTTGAGAGGCTAAGTACATTCCCCGGCAAAGAGGCTCAAGTTGATTATGGCGACGGACCAAAAATCTGGGACGGAAATAAAATGAGAAAGACATGGGTTTTTAAAATGACCTTAAGTCACAGCAAACATGCTTACGAAGAACTTGTTTGGAGCCAGAAAATGGAATCATTTTTTAGAAGCCATGAAAATGCTTTTAAAGCTTTTGGCGGCGTCCCCGAAAGTGTAAAAATAGATAATCTGAAAAGTGCAGTATTAACAGCAAACTTATATGAGCCTGAAATTAACCCCGCCTACCTTGCTTTTTGTGATCACTGGGGTATTGCACCCAACCCCTGCGCACCTTATCACCCTGAACAAAAAGGCAGAGTAGAAAAAGATGTTGGTTACACCAAAAGCAACGCCTTAAAGGGCCGTGAGTTTAAATCTATTGATGAAGCAAACCTCTTTTTAAAACATTGGAATAAACGCTGGGCAAGAACGCGTATTCATGGCACTGTTAAAAAACAAGTCTGGCAAATGTTCACAGGCGTTGAAAGAAAGTACTTAAAGCCTCTTAAAGAAAAGCCTTTTCCTTATTTCAACATAGGGAAACGAAAAGTGGATGTATATGGTCACATAGAAGTTAAAGGTAGCTATTATAGTGTGCCGCATTATTTAATCGGAAAACAAGTAGATATTCGATTTAACGATTTATACGTAAAATCTTTATTTGAAAATGAGGTTGTGTCTTCTCATAAAGCAACTCCTAATAAGGGCAGCGTTAGAAGCAAAGCAGAGCACCGCCCCCCTGAAAAGCCTGTAAATCAAGAGCAAGAAGAGATGTTTCACCTTGCACGGGCAAAAAAGGTCGGTGCAAATTGTTTTAGGCTTATTTACAAAATGTTATCAATGGATGATATAAGGTCTATTCACAAAGTACGTGGCATCATGACCTTGATAAAGAAATACCCTGCCAAAATTTTAAATGAGGCTTGTGATATAGCACTCGGTCGATATACCTACAGTTTTCAAATGGTGAAATCATTGTGTGAGCTTTTAGAGAAAGATGATTACATCGAAGAATCTGCGTTGTTGCAGGAACATGAACTTATTCGGGATCTAACCGAATATCAATCAATAATAGATCAATAAAGGAGATGAAAATGTATGAGGAATTAACACAGAGTCTAAAAACATTAAGATTAGGCGGCATGGCCCTTGCAATGCCAACCAGGTATCAAGAGGCTAAAGCAAATGAAATTGATTACATCGATTTTTTGCAAAATTTAATTCAGGATGAGCTATTGAAACGGCAAGATAATTTACTCAGCCGTAGAATAAAGATAGCACGCTTCCCTGAAATGAAAGTTTTGGACGATTTTAACTGGGCGTTTAATACCACCATTAAAAAGAGAGACATAATGGAACTCGCTACAAGCAGATTTATTCATGATTCTAAAAATGCTCTTTTTATTGGCCCCCCTGGAGTTGGCAAATCTCATCTGGCTATTTCACTGGGGTTTTGCGCTATACATAACGGATTAACGGTGCTCTATAAAAGCGCTTTTGATTTAGTTACTGAACTTGCAGATTCTTTTCGGATGGATACCAGAAAGAAATACATCCAAAATTTAACTCGTCAGGATTTGTTGATTATTGACGAGTTCGGCATGAAAACTATGCCCACCAATGCGGCAGATGACGTAATGGAAATTATTCACAGAAGATATAATCAATCCTCAACAATTATTGCCACGAATAGGCCACTTGAAGATTGGGGTAAAATTTTAGGCGATAACGCTGCAACTTCAGCAATATTGGACCGGTTTTTGGACCAAGCCAAAATCATTAACATTAAGGGTAAAAGTTTCCGTATGAATCGGAAAAAGAACTAAATTATACAAGTCGAGGTGGTACACTTTGAAGTGCCCATTGGTGGTACATTTTCAAGTGCCCGATAACACTTCAAATCGTATTCAAACCTATATAATAATTAGGGCAACTGTGATGGCGATTTGGCAAAAAAACACAAAGGACCCTGTCATTGTTCATTCAGATCAAGGTTCTAAATTGTCTGGACCAATTCAATTGAAGCTATTATCGATCAAATAGAGTTGATGAGTTAATACTTTTCTATCAAACTAATTGTCGTGTCAATTTTAAAAATTTCAACATTTAACTTGATTCAGTGTTTTCCAATAAAAACGGCCATTCTATAAATTGGATCGATTTTTGCTCTTTATTTTTTATAACCTAGGAG
>JALJPK010000244.1 GCA_022968985.1 Pseudomonadales bacterium
TTAAGTTTTGTAAAAGATAATAACTACGGTTTGAGTTTTGATGTTTGGTCGACAGATACCAATATTGTATTAAAGTTTGGTGTGGCAGATGAAAGCAATACTGCAAAAATTATCGACATCTTTAGTATTAACGACTTCAGCATAACCTCGACTTTAAACGACAAACCGACTAAGTTCGCAACAAATTTTGTGGCTAAAAACTCAAGTGCCAAAGCAAAATTTAGATTTCTATTAGGCCCAACAATTATTCCAGTGGGTCAAACTGTGTGTATTGATAATATTCAATTAATTGATCCAACACAGAGTTCTGCAATTGAGCTTGAACAGTCATTTATAAGTGTTAACCAAACTGGTTATATCCCTAATCTGCCTAAAACCGCCACCTATAAAATGGTGTTGTCCGATGAAATCGATAAAACCAATTCTCGTTTATGGAACCTAAAAAACAGCAGCGCCAAAGTGGTTGCCAGCGGTTTAACCCAGCTTATTGGTTTAGATAAAAATTCTGGTGATTATATTCACCATATCGACTTTAGTGAATTTTCTAAAAGTGGTAATGGTTATACGTTAGAAGTGATCGAAAGCGGCAAAAGTATATTGTCTGAGCCGTTTGATATTCAAAATGATCTATTAGATAACATGCAATTTGAAGCCTTAGAGTACTTTTATCATAACCGCTCAGGCACAAAAATATTAGAATCCGTGGTAGGGATAGATGAATTCTCAAATAATACTTACGCCCGTGATGCCGGTAATAGCGGTGACGTTGCAGTTAATACTTGGGCTTGTAAAGTTGATCAAACAAGCTCAGGTGACAAGATAGATACATCGTTAGCAGGTTGTCGTATTGATGTAGACGTTAGTGGTGGTTGGTATGATGCAGGTGATCATGGTAAGTACATAGTTAATGGTGGTGTATCCGTTTGGACATTATTAAACCAATTTGAGCGTGCAAATCTGCAAAATGATAATGACAAAACATTCTCAACAGACTCAGCGATGGCCTTACCTAAAAAAGAGAAAAAGAATGACTTACCCGACTTATTAGATGAAGTGAAATGGGAATTAGATTTCTTTATGAAAATGCAGATTCCAGCCGGTGAATTACAAGCGGGAATGGTCTATCACAAAATACACGATCTAGGTTGGACGGGTATCCCTCAGCTGCCTAGTACCGATCCTAAAACTCGTTATATTCACCCAGCCACCACCGCTGCCACCTTAAACTTTGCTGCGGTTATGGCTCAATGTTCTCGGGTTTATGAGCAGTTTGATGATGTGTATGCTGCAAAATGTTTAAAGTTAGCAAAAGTAGCTTACGGCGCAGCCAAAACCAATCCCACTCAATTAGCCGGGCTTCCAGGGTCTAATACTGCAGTAAATAGTAATGTTGGTGGTGGTTTGTATAATGACAAACATGTAGAGGATGAGTTTTATTGGGCAGCCAACGAATTGTATCTAAGCACAAATCTAGAAAACTACAAAAATGACATTAAACAATCGCCTTTACACAAACGTTTTGTGGCAAAACATCAACAAAACGAAGCAACACCTTCCACTATATTTAGTTGGCAACAAACCCATACTTTAGGTTTATTATCAATGGCCACAGCCGGCAAACAATATTCTGCCGACAATAAACTAATCAACAATGCCAAACAAATGCTAACGTTAGCGGCTGACACTTTTAGCTGGTACGCCAATAACCCTGGTTATTCGGTTGCATTAAACACAGAAAAAAATATATGGGGTTCTAACTCTTCAGTGGTTAACAATATGCTTGTTTTGGGAATTGTTAATGATTTCACCGATTCAAAAGAGAGTTGTTATATTGATGCGATGGCCAACAGCATGAGTTATTTATTAGGCAATAATCCTATGAATATTTCTTATGTGACTGGTTATGGTGAAAAAACAGTACAACAACCCCATCATCGTTTTTGGGCGAATGCTGTGAGTGCAAACTCTCCTAGAGTACCCGCTGGTGTATTGTCCGGTGGACCTAATATGGGTTTGGAAGATGACATTGCTAAATATCAACTCTCTGGTTGCGCCTCAGAGAAATGTTACCTTGATGATATTGAAGCTTGGAGTGTGAATGAAATTACAATCAACTGGAACGCACCTTTAGCTTGGGTCAGTGCCTATTTAGCAAGTGAAGCTGCTAATGCGGGTTCAAGTTGTAGAATTAATTATGCTAATACTAAGTTACCTGAATTAATTACAAAGACTTCAAAATAATCATCAAAAAAAGCAAAGGCCAACAAAAACTAAATAAGTACCGATGAAACCTTAGTGCCGTCCAACACTGGCCCTAAGGTTTCTGTTATGTAGAATGGACTTACTATTATTGTTAAAACTAGGAGAGCACATGAAAAAGGTATTAGGTTTAAGAATTAGTCCATTATTGAATGGATGTGAACCGACTGAGATTGTTAAAACTAGGAGAGCACATGAAAAAGGTATTAGGTTTATTAATTTGTCCATTATTGTATGGATGTGAACCGACTGAGAAACAAATCGAAGAAGAGTTAGGCCGTTTTATTTGGACACAATCAAGTGAATCAATCACTATATCTCAAGATAATCGTTTTGAGTTAAACGGTGAATTGATTGAAGTTTCATTTACAAGAGATGAACTTCCACCAAATGGCTCTGATCTATTAATTGCCATTCGAACTACCAATAAAGATTTAACTTGTTATTCAGACGGTGGAGTTTATCTAACAACCATCACCAATCAAAGTGGTGAGGTAAAAGTTTATTTCCCGACTATATCTGATTGTGGGGATGAAAATCGTGAGTTTATTTCTTCTGTTGCAGTGGCTGAATTATTTGAAATAATTAAATAATTTAGGGCTTTATCTAAGAGTTTAAGTCTAAGAGGGTGAATAATTGATCAATAAGCGATTAGTTGTCCTCCCCTAACAACAATAAAAAAGGCCACTATAAATAGTGGCCTTTTTTATGTGAAATTAACCAACTATTAAACCCCTGCCTCACCTGCCCTTAAGTACACAAGCTTATCTAAAATAAGCAACAACTCAAACCACAGATTAGCACCAATAACACTGTCGACACTCCACAATGGTGGTGCCTGTTATTGACTGGGGGTTTCTAATGGCTATGTTTTAAATTGTTGTTGCAGCTGGCAAAAAAACATCATCAACCTAAACTAAAAGGCACTCATCAAGTTTAAG
>JALJPK010000245.1 GCA_022968985.1 Pseudomonadales bacterium
GTGGCCAGAGAAAAAATTAAAGAAAATGCTGGAGTATTTTATTTTATATTGGCGGGGTTAAAATGGCGGGTTTTCCAACAACAAAAAACACGCTATTTTAACCCCCCGTCCGCAATTAACCCGTTTTTAAAATCCCCACTAAGGTATTACACATTCGAAAACGTGGTTTTACTCAATACTCATGATTCACCTCTAGTTTTCGACCTTTGTTGCTATTACCTGTTACATTTGAGACTTTTGTTAGCTGACTTAGAATAAGTGTAAATTGTATTTTTAGATTAAATTTTGTAATATTATAATTTAGTATTATTCTCTGTAGAACTTTATGTGTTTGTAACAATTTGTAGTGGTTCGTATTAAACGTGCATGTCGTATCGTTTACAAAGAATGTGTTGGCATTAAAAAAGTCCCTTTTAGTAGGGACTTTTTCTGTGATAAATGCTCAACATACCTATCTAGGCTGTTACTAACTTACTGCCTAGAATACCGGCTGTCAGTAATAACCACCTTCCGGGTTATGAACCTGAGGATCATCTTTGATATATTCAAATCCGACTTCAAATTCGTGATTATCCATAAAATCAATAACCTGCATTGTATGTGGTTCGCGATCAATACTGATGATGTGGCCATCGCCTTTTTTACTGGAAATCATCATTCCGGTATGTAATTTTGACAGATCCATAAAACCTCCGACTCGAGACTGTTCTATTAATTATAGACACCATTGGCAAACTACAACTGCTGTTGTGCAACAAACGATCTAATCATGCATCCGCGATCGTCGTGTTACTTATCCTGTTATAGCACTCACTTACCGGCAATTGACTCACCATTTTTACGTAACGCCACATGAAATCAGAATCTGTAATCGACATTTTAAATCTATTTTACGTCGATTCGCTCCAAATTAATGACTTAAAACCCGATGAGCATCTCCGGTATGAGATTTGGCTCAGTCATGCTCACTCCTTTAGATATTATTTTATGTTGTTCCATATTGAAAGGTAGGCAGTGGCATTTTGTTTCAATATGAAACCGGAGGGCCGATTTTATGAATTTTTGTGACTTAAGTTAAATTAACCGCTAATACAAATAAACAAACAATCTTTAACTGTGGGGATGATCGAGATTATTGAACGCAATATCATAAATAAGTTTTCTTTAATAAATAGATTGGTTAATTTGGTCTTACAAATAAAAATTATTCTATAAAGTGACATTTAAATTAGTTTCTCACTTAGATTAGCATGTCGATTTAAAGAACGACTCAATGTGACAGTTATTTTTAATAACCAGAAAAGTACTGGTGAGTAATGCAGGATTATTTATCTAGACGTGATAACAATGTCGTATAGCAAAGCATACAGACGTTTTTTAATTTTGTTTTATCGTTTAAATACGGAATGTCGGTTATAGAATTAACAACTAATTTAGAATATAAAAATTAATTGATTATAATCATAAAAGGGTAAAACTATGTACATTTTAAAAGATAATTTTAGTCAACCTAGCGACAGAATAATAACATTGAAAAACCAAATGCGTGACGCTGTCCCGCGTGTAGAAGCAAGCCGGGCATTATTACTTACAGAATCATACAAAGAAACTGAAGATAAACCAACCGTTTTACGTAGAGCAAAAGCCTTTGAAAAAATACTAAATGAAATTCCAATCATAATAAGAGATGAAGAATTGATAGTAGGAAGTCAGACTATTGAACCTAAATCATCTCAAGTTTTCCCTGAATTCTCGCATAAATGGATTGTTGATGAATTTGAAACGATGGATAAAAGAAGCGGAGATGCTTTCCAAATAAGTGACGAAGTAAAAGAACAGTTGAAAGGTGTTTTTAATTACTGGGAAGGTAAAACAACATCTGAATTAGCCATTTCATATATGACAAAAGAAAATATAGAAGCATTAGAAGAAAATGTATTTACAGTGGGTAATTACCACCTTAACGGCATTGGACATGTATCGGTGGATTATGCCAAAATTTTAAAAAAACGTTATCGGGGTATCATTGAAGAAGTAGAAAACACGATGGCAGCGGCTGACAAAACAGCACCCCATTATTTAAAACAGAGACCATTCTGGGAATCAATAATTATATCTTGTAATGCAGTTATCAGGTATGCCCATCGATATGCAGATTTGGCAAATGAAATGGCAAAACAGGAAAACAATACTCGCCGTAAAGAAGAGCTTTTAGTTATTGCTAAAAACTGTAAAAAAGTACCTGAATTTGGTGCGTCAAACTTCTATGAAGCCTGCCAATCTTTTTGGTTTATCGATATGGTTATCAGTATCGAATCAAATGGTCACTCAATATCGCCGGGTAGATTTGATCAATATATGTATCCTTATTATGAAATGGATACGAAATCAACAGATTTTGATATTGATAAAGCACAAGAATTAATTGATTGTATCTGGGTAAAATTTAATGACCTTAATAAAGTAAGAGATGCGATTTCTACAAGAGCTTTTGGTGGCTACCCATTGTTCCAAAACCTCATTGTAGGCGGTCAGACCAAAGATGGTAAAGATGCGACGAATGATCTTACCTATATGTGTATTGATGCGTCTGCTCACGTACGATTATCTGCACCTTCTTTTTCGGTGAGAATCTGGAATAAAACACCTGATGAACTTCTTATGAGAAGTTGTGAGCTTAGTCGACTCGGAACTGGTATGCCTTCCTACTACAATGATGAAGTCATCATTCCTTCCCTTGTCAATAATGGACTCACTCTAAAAGACGCCAGAGAATACGCAATAATCGGGTGTGTTGAACCTCAAGTTCCAGGTAAAACGGAAGGGTGGCATGACTCTGCATTCTTCAACCTAGCCAGACTTCTTCAAATTGTAGTTGATAATGGCATGTCTAACGGGAAACAAATAGGGCCAGAAACCGGCGAATTTACAGAATTCTCTTCAATGGAAGAAATTATAGACGCTTATAGAAAACAAATGGAATTCTTTGTATACCAACTTATAAGCACTGACAATGTCATCGATCTAGCGCATGCAGAAAGAGCGCCTTTACCATTCTTATCTTGCATGGTTGACGACTGTATTTCTACGGGTACATCCCTTCAAGACGGTGGCGCACACTATAACTTCTCTGGTCCACAAGGCGTCGGTGTTGCCAATGTAGGCGATGCCTTTGCCGCGATCAA
>JALJPK010000246.1 GCA_022968985.1 Pseudomonadales bacterium
AGGCCTGCCCTGCGTCATTTGTTAACAACTAACAGGGTTTCGTGGGTTTGGCTTTATCGTGACATGGATGTCATTTATTAGAATTGTGCAGGAGCATACAATCGAGCCAATCTCTTTTGATTAAAATTCAAAAGTGGGTGTCCCTTTTGGTTTGCCCTCAAAAGTGGGTGTCCCTTTTGGTTATCCCTTTTGGTTTGCCCTGAATATTGGCGCTGATGGAGCAACGCCAGATAACAAATGAAAATTAAATACGTGGTTGATCCAAATCGGATAATAAAATATCAGGATGTTTAATTGCTAATTTACATAAAACCAAAGCACTGCCCGATGGTTTAAAGCGGCCTTGTTCCCAGTCTCTAATTGTAGCAACAGGTGTTGATATCAAACTTGCAAATTTGGTTTGTGATAACTTAAGTGCATGGCGAGCTTGTTGTAATAATATTTGTTCAGGTGTGGTTTCACGAGCAATATTGCCCGCTTGCATTTCTTGAAGTGATTCACGTAAACCGTCAATGGATTCACCTGCATCCAATTCAATGGCATCGGCTATTTTATTAATATTCATATTATTGCACCTGTTTTATATCGAGTGAACTCATGTTTTCGGTTTGGTTTTTCTTGTAGATCGCTAATAAACAAAGAAGGTCATCATTTACGTTAAAATAAATCACTCTAACCCCACCTCGTTTACCCTGTGTCCCAACACTCCAACGAATTTTACGTGCGCCTTCAGCGTTTGGAATAACATCACCTGCATCAAAATGTTCAGCTATATAGGTGATGAATTCAAGTCTTTCTTCTTCAGACCAGATGGAATCAGCTTGTTTCTTGAATGTTTGAGTCTCTTGTACGGTTTTCATTGGAATTAATTATAGCTGACAAATAACGTATTATACGGGTAGCCCGTACATTATCAAGTAGAGTTATGTATCCATTGATGATCAATTTTGGCTGACGTAATGAGGGGGTAAAAATAGATGCCCCTTTGGTTTAGCCCCTTTTGCTTTTGTCTTCGTAGGTTGGATTCGTAGGTCGGCTTTTAAGCCGTCAAATTCATAATTCTAAAAAGAGCGTAACCAATTTGATGTTTTCCAAATCCCGTCATTACAGATGAGTTTTGGGTGAAATACACACCTTGAACTTAGCTTTAATGTTTATACCGTTATCTTTTTTAGATATCGGAAATGAGAAATGAGTGATTAATTTGCTGTCTGATATGTGTAGGCTGTCTTGATAAGTGATTTTATTAAATCTAAGGATTGTAAAAGAGGGCAAGCTTGCTATAAAAGCCAAGAGTGGATGTCCATTTTGTTTTTTAAAAGTAGGTGAGAGTATGCTCTCATTGGATGTTATGAGTGTCTATGTGGGGTTTAAGGCTAACTCTAATTTCTTTGTTGATGAATTTTTTCCACTCAGAAATGGGATGGAAAATCATGAAATGTTCGATGGTAGACATGATCCTCGTGATGTTTAATTATTTTGGGCGAGTTTTGGCTGTCTAGGTCAAACTAAAAGGGGGTTTTACCTGCTTGGTTTTAATCTGGGAAATGGGCGATGGGGGACTTGGCCCTATCACTCGGTCACGTTGATATTAATGTGCTAATCGATATTTTTGTTTGGGGCTAGTTGGGCTAGTTGGGTTTTGCATTTCTACTAATTTTGCATCCAGGGCGGGTTTTAGATAATTTTTGCGAAAAGTCGGTTTATGACTTAAACCCAGTTTTTGTATAAGTTGATCCGCTGATTCCCATTGCCTGGTCATTGAATTAATAAGTTTTTCTACTTGGTCGCTTACTTGGTCGCTTACTTGGTCGGTGTGATTAACCTCCAATATTGTTTGTAAGATTACAGTTAACATAAATTCAATAAATGGCGCGCTATCAGTACCTTGAGTGCTTAAATTAATAGCCTGATAATAATCAGCTTGATGTTCATAAATCATACTTTCAACAGGTAGTTGAGCAAAGAGTGGATTCCACTTATTTAGTATCAGCGTTTGCCATAAACGCCCCATTCGCCCGTTACCGTCGGCAAAAGGGTGGATAAACTCAAATTCATAATGAAACACACAGATTTTAATTAACGGTTGATGATCCGTGTTATCAAGACAGTCAAAAAGAACGGCCATTAACAGTGGAACACGATCAGCAGGTGGTGCCATATGCACAACCGTTTTACCATTCATCACACCGACATTACCACAACGATAAAACCCAGCATCATCAATTAAACCAGACATTAAAACCTGATGAGCTATTAAAAAATCATCGTTGCTCGTAGCTTCCCAACTTTCAAACGCCTCATACGCTTTAATCGCATTACGCGCCTCTTTTACATCTTTAGGAGGTGCAATCACACGTTTGCCATCCAAAATCGCTGTTATCTGTGCTTCGCTTAAAGTATTGCCTTCAATGGCAAGTGAGCCTTGAATGGTTTTGATTCTATTTATACGTCGAAGCTTCAAGTTTTTTTCTTCTTCAATAACAGACAAACGACCAATATGCTCACTGATTTTAGCGATAAGGTCGATGATTTTACTTGTGATAGAAAATGGCGGTTGATAACGACTCATGAAAAATTCAATTAATTGTTAATAGGTAACTCATTGTAATTGATTGGATAGATTAGGGGTAGTGTGCTTGAAGTATGTAGGTTGGCTTCGTAGGTCGATTTTAAGTCGTCAAAACAAAACAGCGCTCGAATAGTTAGTTGTTTGCTGCTGATCGTTGTTTGTTGTGTCTAAAAATATGTTGTTTGGATATTAATAAAGAATATCAAAAGTGGATGCCACTTTTTCTAGTGTTAATTGATATCTGGGAGAAATGGCTGATGGTGCAGGTGACCTCGTCTCGTCACGAGTGGGTGATAGCTTGCTTTCACAGCTAACTGGCTTTCAAAAGTGGGTGTCACTTTTGGTTCGACCAGGTTATTGAACGATTCCATCAGTCTTCATCCGTTGGGATGGGCGTAAGTTGCCGTTGAATTCGCGAAGAAAGAAGAAAGGAGGCGAAGTGGGGTATACGAGGAGCCTGGATGAGATGGATTAAAAATAATCCCGCAGTCCCCATTCTCGATGCAAAATGCGAATTAAAATGCAAAAAATATCTTGTGATTTCTGCTTTTTTCCTCACGCGGGATTCCTGTTAGGGCCAAAAAATTATTGTAACCAACTGATTTTAAAGAG
>JALJPK010000247.1 GCA_022968985.1 Pseudomonadales bacterium
TTGTACAAGTGTTCCGATTTGGTCTGCCGAAGTTAATGAAAAGGTTACTATCTATAATATTATTGCAGGGGTTGAAACTAATTTCAAACAAATTTCATTTGATAATAAAGGAAAAATTATTCCAGCAGGTTGCCTTGCTGGTGTTGTTTGTTCTGTAGATAATACTTTTATTATTAAGCACAGTAATACCACTGTGAATTCTGGTGAAAAGGTGATTTATTAATGTGTTATTCAGAACAAATTAATCAAAAAGGCGACGTTTTATTAGAGGCGTTAATCTCTATTGTATTAATGGCTATTATTGTAATGGGGGTTGCTATTATGACCACTCAAGCAGCAAAAAATTTATCCGATACTAAAGCAAGTATATTAGTTGTGAATCAGTTAAAAAATACATTGGCCTCAGATACAAGGATAAACCTTTGTGGTTCAAGTTTGTCAGTTCAAATGCCTGATGGGTCAGGATCAACTATTTACGGTAATTGCACTGGTCAAATTAACATAACAGTTGACGCTAAATACACAAGTGGTCCAAAAATTGGTCAATTGGCTGCTCACACTATCCCATCAAAAATAGATGCACCCATTATATTTAACATGTCTGTAGGCGGTTTAGATTATAAAGTGGGTGGCGCATCACCAGTAACGATCGAAACAAACACAGATACCGACACAAATACCAATACCGACGCAGATGCTGCCGCTGCCGCTGCCGGCTAAGTACCAGTACTTTAGTCATCAATTAAGAAACAATATAGAGTTAAACTATGAATATTAATTTTAAACAAAGTGGTGTGTCATTAATTAGTTTAATGGTTGGGATGGCGATTTCATTAATGACCCTAGCCGCTGCAGGTGTTTTATTTCAGCAAACTTATAAAATATCCAATACGTTAGCAAATGACGCGATCAGTGAAGGTGCGCTGAGTACAGTAATGGCTGAATTGCAAATGGCAACCTTAAGTGCGGGTTTTGGTATGAGTAATACGACTGATAAGCATTTTGTATTCATAGAAACGGGTGATGAGTCTACTGCATATTGGCGTTATGACTTGAGCCCTAATGTTGCCAATACGGTTGAATGTAAAGGTTTTAAAGAGTTTGTAAATGATGATGAGCAACTTGAATTTCAATGGTTGACGGCGAGCTGTACTAGCTCTGAAGACTTATTGGCTAAAGATGAAGGTGATTGGGTAAAAGAAGGTGTATCCACTATTCTTCAAAAACAAAGCACTTCAAAGCTTAAGTTTATTAGTTATCTCACTGAGGTTTGTTGGCCTTATGCGGATGGTGTTAGAAGTGATCATGTTTTGTTCAAAATTGAAACGGAAGATGGCATTAAATACGAGTTCAACTTTTGCCTTGTAAATACTTAATAAATAAATTTAGGAATTTTGATGTTGTACTCCCCTCGAAAACAAAAACCAATTTCAGTTAAAAAACAAAGTGGTCTCGCTACCATTTTGGTCATAATTATTATAGGGATGTTACTCACCACCGCGATGTTGGCAGTAGTTGCTAACAATAGAAGTACACAGCAAAAACAAGTGGCAACTCATGCACAAGTGCATTCTCAAGCTGGGCTGTGGACGGGTGTTGAGTTATTTCGCAGTTATTTAAAAACATTAACACCTACTGCCCGAGCCGATTTAACTGATCAGACTATTACACTCGAGTTAGCTGATAGTGAAAGTGTTTATAATATTTACGACATAGAACATACAGCAAAAAATGAGACCACAAATAAGTCTGCATTTATTAAAGCAAAAATAAAATTTTATGAAGGCGATGCCAAATCAACCTCAGCTGTTGAAGTGTATTTTGAAATAGTGCCAGAAAATTGTGATGAGATCTGTGAAAGAGGTCTTGGTGATATGAATTTTTATGGTGATTTAAGGCTGGATACCGCTTTGGATTTTCTTGCGGGTTCTGAGTCGGTTGTTAATGTGGATGGTGATATTATCGCTGGTGGTTATTCAATTAGTAATTTACACAGTTTAAATGCAACCGGTAATATTGATCTTAGTAGTGGTGGGGATTCGTCTTATCATTTTACTTTTGTTAAAACTAACGGAACATTTACAGCAGATAGAGGTTCCACTGCTACTTTAGAGGCCCTTGGGGATATTAATTTAGAAGGTACTTTTAAAGTTGAAGAAAAAGCAAGTTCTAATGGCAGTATTACAGCAGATTCAAGTCCTGACACAACCAGTGTATTGGAAGCACGTGATTTTATTCATATTTTTAGTGGTGGTTTTGCGTCAGCAAAATCAAATACAAAGGTAACTACTGAGCGCGATATTAAAATTGTTAATATTGAGAGTCTAAATTCAGTTGATATCTCAAAAAATGAAGGTTTAACAAGTGTTAAAGCGTATGGTGAGGTTGAGTGTAGTGGTCCAGTTTGGATAAATTCAACAAAAACAATAAAAGTTAATTTAAATCCGTCAAATGTAACATCCCCAATCGGTGGTGTTTTAGAAGTCGATTCAGGTTGTAAGCGATCGGGGACTACAGATGTCGATTTAACTGATAACGATTTAATCATCACACCAGTAGCGCAGATACCGCGTTTTGTAATGATTAAACCCCATGTTAATGTTTGGGATTTAAAGCAATTTGCGAATTATTCGTTTTCATATGATAAAAGCATAAACGTTACAGATGTTGATGGTAATGATGTGCTGGTTGATGGTAATCCCGTTCCATTTATGGCTCGAGATAGAATGCGAGTTGATATACAAAATATCGAAGGTATTGCGGATGGTTTGTATTATGTTCGTGGTAATGGTTCTAATCAAAAGTTTTGTAAAAGTTTAACGGATTCTGGTGTTTGTAATAGTGACGATGACTTCATCAAACCCTGTTATGGAGAGGGTGATACATCAGTTAGTACTTGTTTTACTGCTACAGATGTTGAAGGTGAAAGAGTTAACTGGAAGGTTCAAGGTAAAAATATTACTCCCGGTATCTACTTTTTTGAAGGTGATCTAACTGATAATACTGAGTTTTCAATAACTACCAAGTTAGCAACAGGTAATTATAAAGCAAAATTAAAATTCAAAGCGGCAATGGCGCCAAACTACGCGGGTTTTAAAGCGCTTTGTAATAATGATTATACTGACTTGCCGAAAACAAACTGGCCGAC
>JALJPK010000248.1 GCA_022968985.1 Pseudomonadales bacterium
TCATTCTTTCCAAAAACTGCGGTTAAAATGTCTATTAAAAGCGAGATAAATAATTTTAGCGACGAGGTGTTAATAATGTTTGATGGGGAAGGCAAAGAAACATACGACCCAAAGAAAGAAGCGCTTAAAATGTATTCGTTTCAAGCAGGTGCGCCTGGCATTATGGTAATTAAAGATAATTTAGAAATGTCTACTGCGTCGCTTCCCGATAACTACGATAATTATACCATTCCTTTAAAGGCAGTGGTTGATATTTCGGGCGTGTACACAATAGGTGTGGAATTGATGTATAAAATACCCGAGACTGGCAATGTATTTTTGTTCGATACCGAACAGGGTATTATGACAGATCTTGAAGCTAATGATGGCTACACAACTTGGATTGATAAGTCGAGCACTAATGCCCGTTTTGAACTTCAATTTTCGACTGAGCCGTTGAACATGAAAGCCGAATATTCTGATGGTGCCGTTTCTGTTTATCCTAATCCCATTAACGAATCGACAAGAATTAACTTTAATAACGAATCTGCAAACCAGGTCAACTTTAGTGTTTACAGTATCACAGGCCAGTTGGTTGATCAGTTGAATGATGTAAACCCTGATTTTAGCTATTCTGGGAGCAATCTTTCTTCGGGAATCTATACTTACGAGTTGCAAAGTGCTAATAGGCTAATTGCAAAAGGGAAATTGGTCGTTAATGACTAATAATCATTAAGGTTCGTCGACTTCGGAACTGCTTTTTGTTAGAGAATCAATTGAATTTTGGATGATTGAAATCGTGAAAACGACAATAAATCTTCAAATTCTTCCTAAAACGTAATTTTTCCCATAAAAAAAGCCCGTCATATATGACAGGCTTTCTCAGTACTTAAAAGTTGTTTCTTAATTAAACAACTTTAACGTTTACTGCGTTAAGTCCTTTTTGACCTTCTTCAACATCGAAGCTAACTTTGTCTCCCTCAGTTACTTCGTCTGTTAACCCGCTCATATGAACAAATACGTCTTTGCCACCTTCGTCTGGGGTGATAAAACCAAATCCTTTAGCGTTGTTGAAAAATTTTACTGTTCCGTTACTCATGATAATAAATTATAATTAAGGCATAAAGATAACTTTTAAATCAACTTGTTGATAACTTTATAAAAAAAGATGCAAATTATTTTATTCACACCTTTTATCGTAACATGCGGATTTTGAGTATGAATCATCGAGTAATATCGATAAAATGAGTGCCGTTAACTATAAATTAGTTTTCAGGGTAGCCATTTTCTACCCAACATTGTAGCTTATTTAAGTCGGCGTCCGATAATGCTCCTGATTGTGGCATGTCTTGTAATGTTACTACCCTGTTGTTAAAGGTGTTGTTGGTTAAATAGGTTTCTAGTTTCGAGTAGCTGGTAAAGTCGCCTTTATATGAACCTGTACCATGGCACGAAATACAATTTGCATCCACAATTGCCTTTGCTGTGTTATTGTAAGTTGGGCTCGATCCATCGCAGATTGGAACGGTAGCTGCATCATCTTCTTCTTTATTACAAGCAGTTGCAACCAACAATAAAATGACAGAGGTAAAAGCTATAAGGAAAATATTTTTTTTCATGATATAAAAGGTAAAATTGAGCTGAGTAAATGCAAAATAAAAGTAATTAACGGAGGTTTTAAAGGAATCTTATCAATTTGTAATGGGCTTGCGTTAATAGGTGTGAAATGGATTTAGTTAGAGAAAAGCGAAAGTAAAGCATAACAGTACTTTACCTTCACTCTTTCTCTGGCTTGCTTAGTTGCGTGCAATTAAAACTTTACCGCTAACACACTTTTTATTGTTGAGGTAGCTAATTAAATAAAGGCCATCGGGGTAGCGACTTATATCTATTTCTGTTTTTGTCTGATTGTTAATTTGGAATCGTTCTAGCAATTTTCCGTTCATATCGGATAGAAAGAGTTCTTTTATTTCTCCTTCAATTTCAATTGTTAATGGGCCGCTAGTGGGGTTGGGATAAAACTTAAAGCTTTTCGTAATAGTTAGTGTAAGTGGCTTTTCTGCGGCTGCTTTTTTGTCCCTTCTCGAAGTTAGGTTTAACGATTCTGTTGGTTTTAGTTGAACGGTATCTGGGTTAACAATGTTTGTGATATCTGAGGAATCCAGAATTACATGTTCTATAATCTCTACAAAAGTGGTGTCGGAAATACCTTCTAAGTCGCTCGTACCATTTATATGACAAGAGGGCACTTTCGAAAACTGTTGAATTAACCTTAGAATTAGCAGGTTCATATATTCAACGTCATATTCGTTTGTGGTAGGTTCCATGTGTTTGTTTCCAACACCGCTATGATCGGTTAAAAAAGCATAGGTGCCATTGGTAGCCAAGGCCATGGCGCGCATTAAATACTCGGTGCTTTTATCTGCCCCACTTGCCACCAACGGAATAATTCTAATTCCTTTTTCGGCTGCCAATGCAATCGCACTGTGTAATTCTTCAACTATGCTGTCGATATTACCAGGGGGTTCATCTAAAATTAAAAACAAGAGCCTTGCTCTGGCTTGGTCGCTCCAATTAAAATCATTTACAGATTCTGTAAGCGCCACTTCCAGTGCTTCCGTGCCTCCTTCATCTGCTCTTTGCTCTTTTATAAATTCAATAGTTTGATTGATGTCTGCTGAAAAACTGGACTTTCTGGTAACGTATATATTGTTGAGACATCGATAGAACAAGCTGCCCAATTTCAAATTAAGATGTTCGTTTTTTGCTTTTGATTGAGTCGTAATATCGCCGAATTCTGTTTTAAGGTATTTAATCTCGTCCGACATTGAACCTGTTG
>JALJPK010000249.1 GCA_022968985.1 Pseudomonadales bacterium
ATTAATCGAGGGGATGATTAATTAAAGGCTCTGAAAATATCCTGGCGTCGGGAAACCCGTCTGGGATATTTATTCGCTCTTTAAGTTTAATTCATTGAAAAGATGATTGGCTTTTTAAGTTTAATTAATCGAGGGGATGATTAATTAAAGGCTCTGAAAATATCCTGGCGTCGGGAAACCCGTCTGGGATATTTATTCGCTCTTTAAGTTTAATTCATTGAAAAGATGATTGGCTTTTTAAGTTTAATTAATCGAGGGGATGATTAATTAAAGGCTCTGAAAATATCCTGGCGTCGGGAAACCCGTCTGGGATATTTATTCGCACTGCTATTTGTAGGTAGGGATTTATCGTCACATGGATGTGATTTATTAGAATTTCGCAGGAGCATGAAATCGATCGTCACATGGATGTGATTTATTAAAATTTCGCAGGGAGCATGAAATCGATCGTCACATGGGTGTGATTTATTATAATTTCGCAGGAGCATGAAATCGAACTCGGCTGAAGCCAAACAGTATAAAAACCAAAGAGATAGCCAGAGTGTAAAGTTAATGATGAATTTAAATGACTGCTATAGCATTTATATCGGATTGTAAAAAGAGGGTCTTTGCAAATATGTTGTAGATATTTGTAAGTATGTTGTAAATAATCGGTATTAATACGTAATATCGATAAATAATCAAAAAATGAAGTTCTTATAGGGCTGGCTTGATTTAATCATGATATTTATAGTGTTATTTGTTTAACTAATGTTTGCTAGTGTATGTTTAATGTTTGTATTTCTGTTGTAACAAGGCAGAATTGAAAAGGATACTGTTGAATCGTTCACAAAATGTATAATAAAAACAGAATGTATACAAACAATAGTTAATACTCCCCTCGAAATTAGTCCTTAAATCTAATTATAGGTAAAATAATGATATTTAATAAAACGACATTAGCACTAGGTATTGCTTCAGCATTAGTGCTTGCAAGTTGTTCTGGTGGCAGCGACGATTCAACTCCTTCTGCAACAGGTACAACAACTGTAACTGGTACTAGTACCAGTACTGAAACAATAACTGCAACTGCAACTGCAACTGAAACTGAAACTGCAACTGAAACAATAACTGCAACTTCAACAACAACTGAAACTGAAACTACTTCTGCTCCAATAGTTAATGCCGGAAATAATGTAAGTGCAATAACCGATGAGGCTTTTATGTTATCAGGTTCAGCAACTGATAGTGACAGTGCTGCCGATGACTTAACTTACACTTGGATGATTAACAATCAGAGCTATTCTGGTGAGTCTGTCAGTGTGACATTAAATGCCAGTGGTATTTACCCAGCTACTTTAACTGTATCAGATGGTGAAAACACATCAACCTCGCAAGTGGTTGTTATAGTAGCTGATGCTATTGCCCCTCCAGTTGAGGGAACCATTGCTCCTATAGTTGATGCAGGTGGAAATCTAACAGTGACTGAAGGTGAAGAATTCACTTTGTCTGGATCTGCTTCAGATGCTGATACTGCAGATGAAGATTTAATTTACATTTGGAGCGTTAATGACTCGGTATATTCTGGATCGTCTGTAAATGTAACACTAAATACTGCTGATGTTTATGTGGCTACTTTAACTGTTTTTGACGGTAAAAATTCTTCTACAGATTCAATTGCTGTCACTGTTTCGCAAGCTTCAGAAGTAACTAATACGGCACCTACAATTTCGGTTGATATTGAATTTGCAAACGCAATGTTAATGGTATCAGCCACTGATACTGAAACACCAAACGATTTAACCTATGCCTGGAGCGTTGGTGGTGTAGATGCGACAGGTAATACTTCGTCGATTGATTCATCGTCGTATATTGATAGCGGTGAACAAGTTGTTGTCGTAACAGTTACAGATGCCGATGGAATGACAGCTACTAGTTCGGTAACAATTGATTTTGGTACCGCTCTAGCAGTCGAAATAGTGATTGATCCAAATGACCCTGCCATTCTTATTATTGATCAATACGATGGAGATATTCCATTAGACCAGAAAGTAATTGGAAATAGTTCGGCGCAGTTACAAACCGATGGTAATCCATTTGCTGATGCTTATTTCTACTTAAATCCTGATATTTCTACAATGATGGATTATTCAATTGATAAAGTAAGTGATGACACCTTAATCCAAAAAATGAAATATATTCAGAAACAGCCAAGTGCTATCTGGATGGATTCAATTGCAACCATTACCCAAGCAGGTGGTGACGGTACTCGTATCACCTTGCTGGGACACTTAGAAGCAGCATTAATGCAACAGGCTTATTACAAACAAGCCGATGGTGCTATTTCACCAATGACCGTTGTTATTATTATTTATAACCTACCCGATCGTGATTGCGCAGCATTTGCATCAAACGGTAAGTTGCTTCAAGTAGGTAAAAGTGGTGTAAATTATAAACCTGAACAGAATTTGGGTTTGGGTTATGAAAAATACCGTGATGAGTATATTGCACCAATTAAGGCTGCGTTCTCGGATCCTAGGTATGCAAGTTTACGTATTGTTGCAATGTTAGAGCCTGATTCGTTCCCTAATATGATTACAAATACCAATGAAGGTGGATTAAATCCATTGTTAGGCCCTGAGCATGCATCATTAGAAAGTGGTGGATATTGTGATGACATCTTAAACTTTAATAATGACACCGTTGTACCGCCTGTAGATGGTGAAGGTAATACTGATAATCCAAACCTTGGTTTATACGCTGACTCATTACGTTTAGCCATTAAAGAAATGCATGACGCGTCGTTAGTAAGTAACAATATCTATACTTACATGGATATTGGTCATGCTGGTTGGTTAGGTTGGGACAAACCAAGTGATGTATCAGAGCATTACCCTGGTTATGAAGACGAAAGATATAAAGACGGCATACCCGATTACTTACAAACAAACATGAAGCGTGGTGTACGTTACTTTAAGCAGTTAGTTGATGGTGCGGATGGTAAATTAGACGGTAAAGGTATGGAGTGGGTGCGTGGTTTTGCATCGAATACAGCGGTTTACACACCAACTGAAGAACCATTAATC
>JALJPK010000025.1:0-15404 GCA_022968985.1 Pseudomonadales bacterium
GTGTAGTGGTTGTATTTCCCTGTACTGACTGTTCAGATGAACCGCTCCCTACACCTACACCTACACCTACACCTACACAAACAATACTAATTACAAATATTGAAACAGTGTCGTCAATGGAAGGAGGAACAACCACAGAAACCATAATTATTTCAGGTACTTCAGGTAATGTTGGTATTACTGAAACAGCGAGGTTCACTTTTACAGTTGCTGACGGAACAGAAATTGAAGTGTCTGATCAAATAGAGATTCTAAGTAATGGCACTTGGTCGGTTGAATTTCCGCGTTCAGATATAGCAATAACCGAAGGTAATGTGCCGATAAAAATCGAACTTTCTAGTGATGCGAATGTTAAGGATGAAGACAGTTTAACGTTAAGTAATGAGTTTGATTCTAAAATAAGCATTACCAGTGCGTCAATTATTGATAGTGAAGGTCTGGTTATTGTAACCTTTGACGAAGATAAAGTAGATGTAATTGAAATAACCTTTGAGCAGTTAGCTGATTTAGCAGGTTTAACTATTTCAGGTACAACCAAAGATGTTTATGATGCAAACAAAAGTGAAACTTTTGGTACGTTAACTATTGCTGGTTACCTTGAAAATCAACCAATCAGTATAAATTCAGATGGCACCTGGTCATATACTATTACTAGCGATGTATTATTGGATATTAAACTAAATCAAGAGGCCACAGCGGGTGTTGTTATAGTCAGTGCTTTAGGTCTAGATGGCTCTGAACCCACAGATAGAGGGGACGTTAGAGTTATTCCCTGTATTGATGGTGTTTGTGAAGGCACACCTCTTGAAATCACTGTAAACACTAATATCCGTGGTTTTGGTTCAGTTAATAATAATTTCTTAATATTGTTAAGTTTAATGTTAACAATGGCTTTGATGTTAAAAGTGACTGCTTATAAAGAGGAGTCGGATAATGTTTAATAATAAAATGAAGTTAACTTGTTCAGTATTTTTAAGCTCGGTTGTAAGTTTATTGCTTCCCACTTTTGCACAGGCGGCTTTAGATGGTATCCCTGATAACTGTGAATACAGCGAAAAATTTGCAGAGGCACAAGGTGGTTATACTTGCAGAGGTTGGTACGCAGGGTTGGGTTTAGGTTTGTCTTTTATTGAACCTGAACTAGGAGGCGATTTAACCGACACTGTCGACAATACAGTGCATGCTTTAATTCCTAATATATACGCTGGTTATGATTTTAATCATAACTGGGGTGCCGAAATCCAGTACTCCAATTTAAATGCAGCCACTTTTGAAACCGGTGTAGTAAAAGGTTTAAAAATTAAATACGACTATATAGGTGTGAGTGGTTTATTCCATTTTAAAAATCATTTACCTACATCGGGTGGGCCATTACCTGGCTTAAATGGTTATGCCAAATTTGGTATAGGTAAATTACTCACAAGTGTTAAAGAGCAACCAGAAAGTGGTCTAGTGGTTAATCATAACCAAAAAGCCTCGATGCAGGTGCATTTTGGTTTTGGTGCTGAATATATGCGCCATGATGGATGGGGAGTAAGAGCGGAATATTTAACAAATGATAAAGACGCTGCCGAATTAACAGTGAGTATTTTAAATCGAATTAGCCGTGTGATTGATCCTGTTGTGCCAGTACCAGTGTTACCTCCTGTAGCTAAAAAGCCTGTGGTTTTATTAGTTCCAGCAATTTGTAATGCCCCTACAGGGATTATGGAAGGGGTTGAGTTTATTGTTGATTCAGCGAAGTTAACAAAAAGTGCCACTGTATTGTTGGATGGTATTGTTTTGCAGTTAGCCGATTATTCAAAAGTGGAATTAGAGGTTCGGGCGCATACTGATAGTGATGCACCAGCTGAATATAATCAGCAACTTTCTGAGGATCGCGCAAAAAGTGTAAAAGACTATTTATACGCAAGAGGGTTGTTAAATATTGAAGCTTTTGGGTTTGGTGAAACTCAACCTATTGTTGAAAATAATACAGATGAAAATAAAGCTAGAAATCGTCGAGTTGAAATTGAAATCCTTTCAAATGAATGCGACGAAAAATAAAACGATTTAAGCTGAATATTTAGATTTAAGTCTGAACATTTTATTTTATCTATTTAAAATATAGACGGGGTTAAACCCGTCTTTTTTAATGACGCTTATGTAACTAAAAGTACATTTGAACAAACATAGTAATAATCATTTAAAACTAATCCCAGTAAAAAAATTCTGCAAAACTCCCAAAACACTTCCTTCCCCAAATAAGCAAAATACTCAATTCTTAGCCACCGTTAATGAATCACACATTTTGATTTATCTAAGGTCAAATAACCTAACTCTACTCAAAATAGTCGAATTTTAAAGCGGTGTTTTATGCCGTTATTAACTAAATTATGTGTGTTTTTTGTCCAACTTTAACAGCAATTTAAAATAAATTAGCTGAGGAAAAGTCTCTAACGTCTTTAAAAGTGTGGATTTATTGCTCAAATTTAAGCTTTTAGCGCGAAAATAATTACTCACTCAGTAAACTTAGGTAAATTTAAGGAAAGTTTAAGTAAGCAAAATTGGCGTTTTTTATGAAATCGTCATACACATGTCACAAAACAACGCCTAAAAAAAAATTACTCACTTTTTTGAGTACGGGAACAACAAAGCTAAATCGATCAATGGTAAAATTCACAAATCGTAAAATCATACTGGTTACGTAATAAACGTACTGGGCAACAATTAAAGTGGAGTTTTTCTATGAAAAACCAATGCAAAGTTATTGGCAATTCTCATTTATTTTCAATTTTTAAAAAGCTGGGGTTATTTTTTACTCTTACGTTATTTTTGGCAGTGTATTCATTTTACGCTTGTTGTCCTGCAAAACCTGTATGGTGTACCGAAGAGGGAGCTAACAATTCAGATGGTGATGTTTGTTTTTATCATAGTGACGCGGGCACAAACTCAGTCAGTTTTAGTAGTCATATTAATGCTGGCCGTACTGTGTATGTGTCTGTAAATACAAAATTAACACTTAATGGTAATGCTGATTATAAAGGTGAGATTATTAATTGTGGTGAATTAATTTTTAATCAGAATATTTCGTTTGGCCAAAATTCAAAAGTCACTAACTACGGAAAAATTATAGATGAGAAGGGTTTGGCAATTAAAGGTAAGTTGACATTTATTAATGAAACGGGAGCTGATTTTACCTCTGAAGTAGGCCTTAATATTACTCAATATTCTCAGTTCATTAATTATGGTGCACTTACTGTAAATCAGGAACTTAAAGTGAGTTACCGCTCAGAATTAAGAAACTCGGGCAACATTACAATTAATGGCACTAATAATTTCACTACCAATGGCACGGTAATTAATAGTGGCACATTGGTTACAGATGGATTTATTAACTTTAACGCAAACGCTGAAACGATTAACAATTGTACGTTTATTGCTAATAGTGGGTTTAATAGCCAGGGTATATCTTATACCAATAATGGAAATGTATTTGTTGGTGGTAATAATAATGCTAGTTTCTCAAAAATATTAACAACGGGTAAAAATTCATTTATTTCAGGGACTAATTTTATAAACACAGGTGTGATTTCAGGGTCGGGTTATTTCCATTTTTCTGGTTCTACTAACAATACAGGAAGCATAACCTCAGTCGATGAAAGTAACGGTTTGTTTCCAATGACGTTTAATAAAGCGATCTCAACACAAAACGGCTCGATAACCGGTGTTGTTTTTAGAGATTTTGATAAACCGCTAAAGTCAGACTATGCCTTTACCTGTGGTCAATCTGTAACCGGTCAGTTACCAGAAGTTGAAATTGATGAGATTGCAGGTAATGACATTATTGACTCAGTAGAAGCGCAGTCGGCAGTGATTGTATCGGGTACTTCAAACGTACGTGACGGAGAAACAGTGTATGTAAGTATTCATATGGTGGATTATGAAGCCATTGTAGATAATAATATTTGGTCAATAACAGTTCCTACAACTGATATCGATGCGTTTAATACAGTAGAAGATGTGGTTGCTTATGTAATTAATAACGATTTGATCACTTCAGATTCAGTGACACGTAGTTTCACAATGGCTGGTGTGGTTAAAATCACAATTAACAATATTACTGATGACAATAATATTGATAATGCCGAGTCGATGACTGATTTAATAATCACGGGTTCAACAATCGGTATTTTAGATACAATATTCACATTAACTATATTTGGTAACGATTATTTAGACATACCAGTGGAATCTGGGCAATGGACTATTACTATTGCTAGCGCTGAAATTGTTATTCTGCCATTAACCCAAACTGCTACTGCATTAATATCGGATAACAGTGATAACGATGTAACTGCTGAACTGGCTTTTACTCTTTCGTCATTTGAACCAAGTATTGTTATTTTACCGATAGCTGGTGGATTACCTGTTGATCAGTTAGATGTAACAGAAACACTGATTATTTCAGGTAGAACCGATCATATTGAACCAAATCAACAAGCCACATTAACTGTTTTAGATCTTATATATGAAAACATAAACATTGGTGATGATGGTTTATGGTCGGTAGAAATCCCAAATGATGCCTTATTAAGATTTACAGATGGTGAAGTTGTGACAATCACTGTGCAAAATCAAGATGGCGTAGAAGACACAGACACAAGTACAGTTAGTATTACACAGGTTGTTATTTGTCCAATTGATAATATTGATTGCAGTACGGGTACAACAAGTTGTGATATTGATGGGAATTGCGACAATGTATGCCCGACCACTTCAGACATATGTGCAACTATTGAGTTTACCTGTGCGCAATTAGATAACTGTGCATTACCTCAAATTCTAATCGATGATGTTGCTGGTGGTACAGAGGTTGATCAAAGTGATATTGCACAGACGCTGACTATTACAGGTACATCAAACCATGTTGAACCAAATCAACAAGCTACGTTAACTGTGTTAGATCTAACTTATACAGACATCAATATTACTGAAGACGGCACCTGGTCAGTAATCATTGAGCATGACGATTTATTGAGATTTACTGATGCCGAAGAAGTGACAATTACAGTAAGCAATGCAGCCGGTGATGAATATACCGACACAAGTACAGTTAGCATTACTCAAGTTGTTGTTTGTGCAGTTGATGAAACAACTTGCAGCACAGACACAACAAGTTGTGTGGTTGATGGAACCTGTATTAATGAATGTCCAGCGGGATCAGACATCTGTGCAACTGTTGCGTTTACCTGTGAAGAATTGGCAAACTGTAATGATGATATACCAGCACCTGTAGTAGATCCTGCTCCTATAGTTGAGCCTGCACCAGCTCCAGGTACTCTTAAAGTAAAAACTAACTTACGTGGAGTGGGTTCGGTTAATTTACCTTTCTTAATATTATTAAGTTTGATGTTAAGTGCTTTAGTAATGTTTAAAGCACAGGCTAATAAAAGGGAAGTTGCCCATGTTAAATTATAAAAAACAGTTGTCTGTGGTTACGGTTGTTGCCTCGTTAATATCAGTATTAGTGCCGTCATTTGCCCAAGCAGGACTTGATGGTATACCTAACAACTGTGTATACAGTTATGGTTTTAATAAAGCAGCGGGCGGATATGAATGCAGAGGCTGGTATGGTGGTTTAGGCCTTGGTGTTGCATTTATTGAACCTGCGTTTGATGATGTACAGGGTAATGGTTTAGATCAAACCGCATACATGTTATTGCCAAACGTATACGCCGGTTATGATTTTAATCATAACTGGGGCGCTGAAGTGCATTACTCCAATTTAAACGCAGCCAAGTTTGAAACAGGGTTAGCAACAGGTTTAGAAATTAAGTACGATTATATTGGTGTCAGTGGTTTATTTCACTTTAAAAGCCATTTACCTACCTCTGGTGGACCAGTACCAGGCTTAAACGGTTACGCCAAATTTGGTTTAGGTAAATTATTAACAAGTGTTAAAACACCGGCTGATAATAATCTAGAAGTAGAATTAAGACATGTAGCGCCTGTACAAGTGCATTTTGGTTTTGGTGCAGAATACATGTTCCATAATGGTTGGGGTATTCGCACAGAATACATGACACATGACATAGACTCCGCCGAGTTCACAGTAAGTGTGATCAATCGTGCCATGCGTGTAGTTGAGCCATTTGTATTGGAGTTTCCTACCAAAGCAATAAAAGCAGCTAAATCAACAGCACCTGAAATATGCAATAACCCAGCGGGTGTAATGGACGGAATTGAATTTGTAGTTAATTCGACACAATTAACCGCCGACGCTGAAACTGTATTAGATAATATAGTGATGCAATTATTTGATTACCCTAGCGTAAAACTTGAAGTACGAGCGCATACAGATAGTGATGGTGACGTTAACTCTAATCAGCAGTTATCAAATGGGCGAGCTAGAACCGTTCAAGACTATTTATACGCAAGAGGTATTACCAACATAATTGCAAAAGGTTATGGTGAGAGCCGTCCACTTGTTGAAAATAATAGCAAAAAAAATAAAGCTAAAAATCGTCGAGTAGAAATCGAAATTAAATCAAACGAATGTAAATCATAAATATAACGTTTATTTAAAGTTAAATAGGCCGTGCCTGTCACGGCCTAATATCTAAACCAGTTTTGCCCTGCTACACAAAACCCTACTTAAAAAGCAAATTAACCACACAGCCAAATTCAAGCAGCCAACTATATTCCCTGTTATTATATTACTTCGCCTACCCCTTACAGCAACCAAGCCAAAACCTATGTTAACCAAGCTACCCATAGATAAAATAAAAGCAGAGTTTCTAGACACCCTGACAAAACAAAACACAATCGTGCTCAGTGCAGCACCGGGTGCAGGTAAATCTACACGCCTACCGTTATGGTTGTTAGAGTTCGAAGTTTTTAGAAATCAAAAAATATATTTGCTACAACCTAGGCGTTTGGCCGCCAAAAACATTGCTTGTTACTTAGCTTCGCAACTTGGTGAGCCTGTAGGGCAAACAGTGGGTTATCGTTTGCGTAACGATTCTAAGGTGTCGAAAAATACTCGGCTTGAAGTGATTACCGAAGGGATTTTGTCGCAGATTATTCAGCATGATCCCGAACTGTTAGATTGTGCTTTGATTGTACTTGATGAGTTTCATGAACGTTCGTTACATGGTGATTTGGCGTTTGCGTTAGCGCGTGATGTGCAACAAGCGCTGCGTGATGATCTTAAAATATTGTTGATGTCGGCAACGTTGTCGGTTGATTATCTTTTAAAACAACTGCCAGATGCGGTGGCTTTGTCGAGTGAAGGGCGTAGTTTTCCTGTTGAGTTGGAATATTTACCCGAGACACAATTGTCTCGTGGATCGAATAATTCATTTAATCAAAAAAATAAGTGGCGCGATCATGCAGTTAAAATCTGCAAAAAACAGGCTAACGAACATCAAGGTTCTATTTTGGTGTTTTTACCCGGTGTAGCGGATATTCGTTATTTGGAAGGTTGTTTACAAGATTCGATGCCCAAAAACATGTTGTTGTGTCCATTGTATGGTGACCTTCCAATAGCCAAACAACAACAAGCCATTAAACCAAGTGCAGCAGGACAGTTTAAAATGGTGTTGGCCACCAACATTGCGGAAACCAGTTTAACCATTGAAGGGGTTAACTTGGTAATTGATTGTGGGTTTGAAAAAGTTGCCAGTTATGACGAGCACAATATGACTAGCCGCTTAAAACAACAAAGTATCTCAAAAGCGTCGGCCACTCAGCGCATGGGTCGAGCAGGCAGATTAGAGCCCGGAAAGTGTTTACGTTTGTGCAGTAAAGAGCATTTTGGTCATACCTTAGAGCATTCAGTTAGTGAAATTCAACAGGCGGATTTATTGCCGTTGTTGATGCAAGCTGCGCGTTGGGGGGTGACAAAACTGATTGATTTACCGCTTATTGAGCAACCGCCTAGCGCCAAAGAAAACCGTGCGTGGCAAGAGCTTAAACAGTTAAAAGTAGTGGATCAAAAACGCTGTTTAACGGCGCATGGTGAACAAGTGGCGAAAGTAAGTAGCCACCCACGTTTTGCGCATATGATGATTGCAGCCAAAGAATTCGAACAAACAAAACGGGTAAATAACCTAGGGTTTTTAGCCTGTTTGATTGCTTCATTTTTAGAAGATCGTGATTTTTATCCACCGAGTCGAGCGCGTTCCGATTGTAATATTCAACATCGTTTAACGGATATTGTAAAACATCAAAACTCAAATCAATTCCAAAGTGAAAAGCGAATTTATCAACAGGCCATTAAGTTAGCTAAATCATTAAATATTAAATATTCAAATCAGTTACCTTTAGAACATACAGGTACATTATTGGCGTTAGCTTTTAGTGAACGTATTGCCAAAAAAAGAGACAATACTGACATCTATCAAAGCACACAGGGCAAAAGTTTAAATATACATGAAGAAGATCCGATGCTTTCTGAAACCTTTATTGTGGCCGCTCAAACCTTTGCGCGTGATGTAGTGACCTTTGCAAAAAGTCATAATAAAAACGGTCAAAACGAAACGTTAAATATACGTTTGGCGAGTTTTGTAGACATTGATATTTTAATTGATTGGAGAATTGTGCAAATTGAACAGAATAATCAATTAATATACGATCAAAAATTAGATCGAATCACAGCCAAACAACAACAACGAATTTATCAATTAGTGCTTGAAGAGAAATCGATTAACGAGCAGTTAACAGAATCACAAGTTTCAAATATGTGGTTAGAGCAGTTAACTCAAAACGGTTTAAAAATGTTACCGTTTTCTGAAAAAGACTTAGCCTTATTAACAAGATGGTGTTGGGTGAATCAACATCAAAGTCATTTGGAATTCCCAAAAGCCGACGAGACCACTTTAATAGAGCAAGCACAAATTTGGTTTGTACCATTTGTGGGTAAAATTAAAAGTAAAAAACAATTACAAAAATGCAATTTTAGCGAGATGTTAAATAATCTTTTAGACTACAAACAACAGCAGCAATTAAAACAATTAACCCCCACACATTTTATTGGCCCTACAGGTCGTAACTGTCCAATACGTTACAGTAAAGAGCTTTCACCTACAGTATCGATGCCCATGCAAGAATTGTATGGTGAACAAGAGACACCCAAGGTAGGTGATGTAAAAAATCATAAAGGCATAGCGTTAATAATTGAATTACTTTCCCCTGCTAAACGTCCGATTCAAATCACCCAGGACTTAATTGCGTTTTGGCAAGGCAGTTATAAGCAGGTTCAAAAAGACATGAAAGCGCAATACCCCAAACATTTTTGGCCTGATGATCCGATGAATTCAAAACCTACAAATAAGATTAAAAAATGGATGTAAGAAACAGTTTAAGTAGGGTCGATATTTATATCGAAAAAATATTTGATATAAATATCAACCTTACGATTTAAATGGCTGTTGAAGTACTCAATAAAGCATTATTCAAAAATAAAAATCATTTTGGAAAATCAATTAAACAACATCGTCCTGATGGATTACGTATTTCACAAGCGCAGCGTTTTGCTTTAGTTTGCGTGATTACAAATTTTTTAATGTCGCCTTTTTTATCCGTTTTTAATTCATCTAAAAGCACTTGCTGGGTAATATCAAAACAATAACAGATCATCTTAGAGGTACTTGTCTGTTTTTGACCAACCAACCAACGGCAATCTTCCTGAGTATAACTGTCCCCTTCATTGCCATAGTAGACAATTTTGCAGTTTGGGTTCGCACAAAAATAGAAAGTTTGTATTTTGATTAACTGATTATGTGGAGAGCACAATTGGTGAAATAAAGTGTCATCTGACAGCGTTTTATTATGCTGAAAACAGCTTGGGCAAGGTAAATGGTCATTTTTAGGGGTAGGACAGCAGGCGCTCATTTAATCCTCCAAACTTACGAGTTGTCTTAAATCAAATACTAAATATTGTTTTAATTCATTGTGTAGGGCTAGTATATACTCTGTATATATGTACGGAGTCAAATGTGGAGTAATGATGGTTAATACAATTAGTAAAGTGGCAAAGTCGCTGGGTATTAATATTGAAACGGTGCGATTTTACGAGCGCAAAGGGCTTATTCAACAACCAAACAAACCCAAAATTGGTTATAGAGATTATCCAAAATCGACGGTGGATAGAATTGCTTTTATTAAGCGCTCACAAGAACTTGGTTTTACTTTAAATGAAATCCAGGGGCTGCTAAATCTAAATGATAATCCCTGTAAACAAGTGCAAGAAATGGCCGAAACTAAACTGTTAAATGTCCAACAAAAAATGCAGGATTTACAACAACTTGAGCGCGCACTGAAAACGGTGTTATTACAATGTGAAAAAAATGCTAATGATGAAATCTGCCCTTTAATAGACGCCCTTAAAAAGTAAGCCAACCTTTAATGCCGGACTGACGTGACATACATTAATAACACTATTTGAAACTTAACTGAGAATATAGCTATGTTTTAAAATTGTGTTGCAGCACATTTAACTTCTTGAATTTAAAGAGTTTTAAGTATTAGTTTTAATATCAAAAAACGATTTAAGCCGTTATTTTCGTTGTAAATAACCTATTAAAAATTGCTAGTCAGTTACAACTGCAACAACAATTTAAAACATAACTTTAACGACCTTGACTCTGTACACAGGTACAGAGCTTATACTCTAAACATAATCAATTAAACTGGAATGAATATGGGTCTTAAAAAGAGAAATGCTTTGCCTTTTATAGGTGGTTTCACTGCTGCTATTGGTGCCAGTTTGTGTTGTGCAGGCCCATTGGTATTATTGTTATTAGGTATTAGTGGTCCGTGGATTTCAAAATTAGCTGTATTTACACCTTATCGACCATATTTTATATTAGTCACAATTGTATTATTTGCTTATGCAGGCTGGATGATATATCGAGCGGATAAAGTATGTGAACCAGGAACAGACTGTGTTAATCCATTGGTTCAAAAACGCAGGAAAATAATCTTTTGGTTATCAGTGTTGATTGTAATCCTTATCATCACTAGTAATTATTGGTTATTACTGGTTGCCTAATTTTATTAATTGGAGAATATAATGAATAAAATACTCATAGTTTGTTTAGTTGTTTGCAGTTTATTTGCTATTACAGGTTATATATTTTTGAACAATTCTAATAATGTCGAGGCTAAATCCGCAACCTCAACGTTGCAATCAAAGGTCAATACAGATGAGAATTTCACCCTGAGTATCCCTTCAATGTTTTGTGCAACTTGCCCTATTACTGTCAGAAAAGCATTAGAAAAAGTTGACGGTATCAGTAATATAGAAATTAAGTTAGAGGCAAGAACCGCTCAGATATTTTATGCCGAACATATCGAATCTAAAACAGAGTTAATTAAACAAGCAATCAGCGCAACAACCAATGCTGGTTATCCTGCATTTATAGTTGAAGTTAAATAGTTGAAGTTAAATAGGTTGTAGGTCAGGGTTTACCCTGACAATGGTGATTGAATACCTAACAGCAAAGACATCAAATAAAACATGGGTTCTGAGGTTGGTATTCATTTCTGAATGGTTTGACATAAAATCGTCGTTTTTTGTTAGGTTGGAAAAGTGTCGTTTAACTTATAATTCCGGTGTCGATTCGCCATTTAGCTGAAGAATTATCATCTTGACCCATTCGCCTATTATCGGCACAAACTCTATCTGAGCTAATACATACAATAAACCAGATAATACAATGGTTGCGCCCATCGCTGTGCCTAAACCAAAAAAGATACCGCGAAAAAACTGTAGGGTAAACTGCTTAAAAAAAGAATTGTAGATAGTTACGATTCGGTGTTGTGAGAGTTTTTGTAATTCGGTTTCGATGGCCTGTAATGATATTTCAACATTACTGGTGTCTGTGCTAATTTTGACGGGTTGTTTCCTACGAGTATTACGACGGCTCATGTCAGTTCCTTTTAATTTGCTTAAGGTGCTAATTTTAGATTGTTAATTAAGATGACAGGTTATTTAAAACTCTGCCATCTTAACCTAAATTCGCTCAAGGCGTTTAATTTCAAACAGGACGTTTAAGAGAGATCGGCTAAAGCCGAACCTACGCGCTAACCTAAATCATTTCTCAACAACGCTTCAACCTGTTTGAACTTCTGCTCAAACAAAACATCATCGTCTTCAACTAAGGTGATATGCCCAATCTTATGCGCGCTTTTTTCTGATTTTTGCTACATGTGTAAATACGCACCTTCAATTGTCATCAGAGCTGTTTCATCACAGGTTTTGCCAATGATATTAAAATTACACATTATTAAAGATAGAAGAGCTTTCAATTAAAATTCTTTAAAAACTGGTTATAAATTAATGATATTATTGCGCAACTAAAACTTAAATGAAGGAAAAGTTTAAAGTATGAAAAATTTATTATGTATATCATTTGGAATTATCAGTTTAATCAGTATAACTTCGTGTATTGATGATTTTGTTCCAGAGCCCGATACAACCCCTCCTAGTATAATTTTAAATGGCGATAATACGCTTAGAATTAATGTATTTGATCAATATATTGAGCCTGGTGTTTATAGTACACATGATGCTGAAGGTAGTGTCGATGTTGTTATTAAAGGTGACGTAGATACTTCAATTGTAGGTAATTATGAACTTACTTATATAGCAACAGACCTTGCGGGTAATCAAACTCAAAAAATCCGTTCAGTACAAGTGGTGGATGAACAAAAACCTATTATCACTCTTAATGGATTAGCTAATACTACACACTCGTACGCTGAGGTATATGTAGATCCATCCGCTATTGTTGTGGATAATTATAATACGGATTTAACTTTTTCAGTTGCAGGTGAAGTGGATGAGACTAAATTAGGCACATATTTAATAACTTATCAGTCACAAGACTCCTCAGGTAATCATGCTATTGATGTTTTTCGAACAGTAACAGTATTAGATGATGTTGACCCGATTATCACATTATATGGAGAGCAAAATATCACTTTAGAAAGAGGTGATCAATACATTGAGTTAGGTGCAACGGTATCAGATAATTTTGATAAAAATATTGATATTAATATTGAGGGTTCGGTTAACCCTACTGCGTTAGGTAGTTATCTAATTAATTATAACGCAATAGATAGTTTTGATAACTCTGCATTAACGCTTATTAGAAATATTGAGGTAGTTGATAACACAGAACCAAGATTAACTTTAATTGGTGTCGCAGAGGTTTATATTGAATTACTTTCACCGTATACCGATTTAGGCATTACAGTAGAAAATGAAATTGAGGGTGACTATAACATCACTGTAACAGGTGAAGTAACAAGTACTGTTGTGGGTGAATATTTTATTTCTTATAGTGTAATTGATGGATCTAACAATCAAACAATAATCACAAGAACAGTCACTGTGCAAGATACAACTAAACCTGTAATTTCGAACTCTATGCAAAGCGTTACACAATTGGAGTATGGTTCAGTTTATGACCATGACAATATTACAGTCACCGATAATTATGACGAAAGTGTTGGCTTAATTATTACAGGTGAAGTAGACACCGATACATTGGGCAGCTACCTATTAACTTATGACGCTATCGACTCCTCAGGTAATTCAGCTCTAAGTTATATGACACAATTAACAATTGTCGATACTACAGCGCCTGAATTGGTTGTTTCAGGTCCAGATATAATCGAAATATATACAAGCGACACTTTTGTAGAACCGACTGCTTCAGCTATTGATGGATACGATGGTTTGCTGGATGTCAGCATTTTTAGTAATGTAAATTTCACAAAAGCTGGAAGTTACAATATTAATTATTTAACAGTCGACAGCTCGGGTAATAGCTCAGAAGTTAATAAAACGGTTAATGTCATTCAGGATAATAATCCAGAAATAACATTAAATGGAGGCTCAGAAATTATTCACTTACGTGGTGGACAATATATAGAATTAGGTGTGATTACTTCAGATGACCGAGCAGGATTGTTAGATGTGCAAATTTCTAGTGACTTAAATCCTAATCAAGTTGGTGAATATGACATTACCTATAGTGTGACTGATAGCGCCAATCAAACATCGAATATTTCTAGAAAAGTGCATGTATTAGATCGACCGTTTATAACAACTTGGAACGTCGATGGTTTAGGTGGCAGTCGTGCTTACCAAATTGAGATACCTATTACCGACGTATATTCTGATCGGTATAATTACGCTGTTGACTGGGGTGATGGAAATTTAGAGTTTAATCTAACGCAATCAAGTATCCACTCTTATAGTGAACAGGGTAATTATCAAATTAAAATATATGGAGAATTTGCCCGTTTTAAACCAGCAATTCTGGATCGAGAAAAGTTATTAAGTGTTGATCAATGGGGGGATATAACATGGTATGCCATGTCATCTAGTTTTTATGATGCTGTGAATATGAATGTATTGGCAACAGATGCCCCTGATTTATCCGATGTGATTTCGTTAAATCAAATGTTTTATAACGCTGACTCTTTTAATGCCGATTTATCTCATTGGGATGTTTCAACTATATTGTTTATGCAAAACATGTTCGAAGAAACTGAATTATTCAATCAAGATTTAAGCAGTTGGAACGTTTCCAAAGTTAGAGATATGTCGGGTATGTTTAGTGGCGCAAAGGCCTTTAATGGTGAGATGTTTAATTGGGATGTCAGTAATGTTACAGACATGAGTTATATGTTTTATCAAAACAACAATTTCAATCAAGACATATCAAATTGGGATGTTTTAAATGTGACTAATATGAATCGAATGTTTGCACAAGCAACAATATTTGATAAAAACATTGGGTTGTGGAATGTCTCTCAAGTTAAAAATATGGAAGGTATGCTTTCTGGTACAGTTGAATTTAACCAAGATATTGGCAATTGGGATGTATCAAACGTAGAAAATATGTTGGGTATGTTTGCAGGGTCAGGATCTTTTGATCAAGACATATCACGCTGGGACGTTTCAAATGTAATAGATATGCAACAGATGTTTGTGTCTGCTGTTTTTAACAAAAGCATAAACGAATGGGATGTCGGCTCAGTAAAAAGTATGTATGCCATGTTTGCTCAAGCTAAAAACTTCAATAAACCATTAAATAATTGGGATGTATCTTCAGTAGAAGCAATGACATACATGTTTGTTCAAACACCCATTGATCAAGATCTGAGTAATTGGCAGTTTAAAGCGAATGTGAATTTAGTTTCGATGTTTGTAGGGGCTGAATTATCCACTGTTAACTATGATAATTTATTAATATCAATGAGTAATCAAATCTTAAATAATGATATTGAATTTCATGGTGGTAACAGCCAATTCACCCCTAATTCAGATGCGCAAATTGCACGAGATATTTTAACGCAAACGTTTAATTGGGTAATTGTAGATGGTGGCCCGGTTCAAATAGTGG
>JALJPK010000025.1:15414-45602 GCA_022968985.1 Pseudomonadales bacterium
AAAAAGCCAAGAAATATTATTTCTTGGCTTTTGAATTTGGTGTTTTCTTTTCCAGCAAGCTAGAATCTACAATCGCATCAACCTAAATGAAAAATCACAAAGACATCCAAGGTTATGTATCTACGAAGCGACCCCCGTCACGCTGTATTAAAATGCGTGATAGCTTACACCATCACACTCAAGAAACGTAAGGTTGTTTTTTAGGTTTACTAATATTGATTAGCTTTTATATTCCACCGCCATCATTAATAGTCCAATTATATTGATCAATAAGATACTGCCTTGCATTTGATGCATCACTATTTAACGAATAGGTAATTTCACCTACTGAAAGTTCAACATTATTTTTTAAGTTCAGACTCTGTAAATGTATCAATAATGTTTCGTAATTAGCTGAATCCATCATTGAATTGTTAAACATGGCATGCATATTTTCAACAGAGGAGTAATCCCAGGAATAAGGGTTAAAATTCACATCAACTGAAGCACCAGCAAACATAGCACTCATATCTCTTACATTAGATACATCCCAGTTTGATAACGACAAGTTAAAATTCTCAACGTCTCTGAACATATCATCCATTTTTTCAACTGAAGTCACATCCCACTGATCGATAGAAACTGTATGTTTGATACCTGAAAACATTGCTTCCATATTCATTACATTTGACACATCCCAACCATTTAAATCTTGTTCCATTGCAAAGGCTAACTCAAACATCCATTGCATTTGGGTTACATTTGAAACATCCCAATCGGCAATACTGCCGTTAAAACTCTGAGCATTTTTAAACATTCCACGCATATTAGTAGCATTAGACATATCCCAATTATTTAATGGCGAATTAAATAATAACGCATAATCAAACACGAATGAAAAATCCTCAACTGAGCTTACATCCCAGAAGTTTAAATCTTGATTAAATGAAATGGCAGAGTTAAACATAAAATCCATTTCTAACAAGCTTGATGTAACCCAAGATCCAATATTTTGGTTAAATGACGTGGCTATTTGAAACATGCTGTCCATAGTAGTCACTTTAGATACATCCCAATTTGTGATGTCTCCATTAAAGGCTCGGGTCCTGAAAAACATACTCTGCATATTAGTTACATTAGATGTATTCCAATTATTTAAATCTTGATTAAATAAAAGAGCACCAGAAAACATATTTCTCATGCTGGTCACTTTAGATGTGTCCCAATTATTTAAACTGTAATTAAAACTCTCAGCAAAACTAAATGCATACTTCATATCTGTTACTGATGATGTGTCCCAATTATTTAAATTTTGATTAAAAATGTTAGTACTACTAAATATATAGCTAATATCTAGCACTGAAGAAATATCCCAATTACCTATATCTTGATTAAATCCTCGAGCAGACGAAAACATATGACCCATGTATTGGGCCGAAGAGGTGTCCCAGCTCCCAATATCATTATTAAAATTTGTTGCGTCGGCAAACATATAAGAAAAGTCAGTGACATTTTTTACATCCCACGACGAAACATCTTGATCTAGATTACGACAACCATCAAAAAGTTTATGCATATTAGTAACAGATGAAACATCCCATAATGATATATCTTGATTAAAATATGGTGCATCATTAAACATACCACTCATATCAGTTACTGAAGATACATCCCATAATGATAAATCTTGATTAAATTTAAATGCTTCAGCAAACATAAAACTGGTGTTCGTGACATTAGAAATATCCCACGTAGATATATTTTGATTAAATTGCCCTGCATCCGTAAACATGTGACTCATGTTAGTGGAGGATGATACATCCCAGTTTGAAATATCCGAATTAAATGAATTGGCATTTTCGAGCATATAACTAAAATCAATAACCTGCGAAACATTCCAACTTGATAAGTCTTGATCAAAATCATAATTTGAATAAAATAAATGACTCATGTTTGTTACATTTGAAGTTTCCCAATTAGAAAGATCTTGATCAAATTCTTTATTTTCATAAAACATGAAACTCATATCAGTCACTAATGAAACATTCCAGTTTGATAAATCTTGATTAAAGTCTTGGTTGTTATAAAACATATAACTGCTGTTTGTTAATGAATCAGTTTTCCAAAGTGAAAGGTCTTGGTTAAATGACAAAATTCCATAAAACATTTTGTTCATGTCAGTTACAGATGAAACATCCCAAAGTGAAATGTCTTGATCGAAAGAATAAATGTTTTCAAATAATGAACTCATGTTTTTAATGTTACTTGTATCCCAGCCACTTATATCGGATTCAATTCTTGAGATATTCTTAAAAGCACCTGACATATTTGTCACATTATTTAAATTAGGATCGTCTGCTGCTTTAAGATTTAATAATTCACAATCACTGAAAGAATTTTGCATTGAAGACCAATTAATTTCACCCCAATTATTAATTGAAGTTAATTTACATTTGGCTTGATTTTCAAAATGTGGAAACTCACCAGTAATTGAAATAATGTACTCTCTTTTTGTTTCATAACTATGGGTAATGCTTTCGATAATATTTGTATCAATTTGACCATCACCCCAATCAATATCAAAATTAAAATCTTCTGTACTAACATATATGGTTGCTTTTTTTGTTGACCAAGTCGCCTCAAAAGCATTTGGATTTAAAATTTGAATCACCCTTGTTACAACGGTAATATTCCCCGCATTATCTTCAGCTGTATATTTAATTACACTGCTGCCCATTTTACTTGTATCGATATTATTTTCGATAACAAGCTCAATGTTTTCATCCGTGTTATCCGTGACAACAGCCCCTTCATCAATATATGTTTCACCTAAATTTAGAATAATACTGCTATCACCATTAATTGATACAACTGGCGCTGTGTAATCGATTTCTTCAACCACATTTATTTTTTGCGTTAAGATTGTTTTATTATTATCGCTATCAAGTGCTGTATATGTAATAAAGTATGTCCCTAAAACAGATGCATTAACCTCATCATCTCCTACTACACTCACGTCAATTTCACCGTCTTGATTATCAACACCATAAAAGTATGGAGGTGAAAAAGTGGAACCCAATATAATGTTTTCAGTTTTATTACCATCAATTTCAATTAATGGTTTTGTTAAATATTCGGGCTCAACTACATATACGTATCTGGATGCATAGCTAACTGAATTATTTGAATCCGTGCCTGTATAAAAAATATAATAGGAGCCAACTTCAAATTCATTAACATAATTAGCAACCTCAACTTCTCCGTCAAATACTTCGTATCCTGGATCTGTAAATGACTTATTAACTGCTGTGAATATGGTGCTACTTCCGATAAGTGCTATTGAATCTGACTGCTGAGTATCGGTACTTGTTTGCTGCTCAGTCGTATCTGTTGTGTTTGTTGAATCTGTTGTATCTGTTGTATTTGTTGTGTTTGTTGAATCTGTTGTATCTGTTGTATCTGTTGTATTTGTTGTTGTAGATGTGCCATTTTCATAAGTTGGACTAGATCTAACACTTTTCACGTTATTAGAATCAATATCTGAACAACTGGATAACAATATTAATGAGAGGATTAGAACTTGAATTCGCATAATGATTCCTTAGATTAAAGAGCATAAATAGTATCATATATATCCATTTCCTTTTAATCTATACACCCTAGTTTCATTTTGAAAAAACTAAGAAACCTAAGAAACCTAAGGCTCTGTTTCGTAGATGCTCGCACCTTCAAATGAGATCCAAAAGTGATAACCTTGCCTCAAATGAAGGCGATCTTTCCAACGATAAACCCATTACATAAAACCAAAAAAAGCCAAGAAACATAATTTCTTGGCTTTTAAATTTGGTTTAATCTTTTCCAGCAAGCTGGAACCTACACCGAAACCTAAAACATCGCCCGAGGCGTTTAATTTCAAACGGAACGTTTAAGAGAGATCGGCTAAAGCCGAACCTACAAGCTATCCTAAATCATTATTCAACAGCGCTTCAACCTGTTTGAACTTCTGTTCAAACAAATCATCGTCATCTTCAACTAAAGTAATATGTCCAATCTTACGCGCTGGCTTTTCTGATTTTTGGTACATGTGTAAATACGCACCTTCAATTGCCATCAGAGCCATTTCGTCACAGGCTTTGCCAATGATATTAAACAACGCCACGTTTTTACGTGTTTTGGTGCTACCTAATGGGAAACCTGCCACTGCGCGAATGTGGTTTTCGAATTGGTCACAAACTGCGCCTTCTATGCTCCAATGCCCCGAGTTATGCACTCGTGGCGCTACTTCGTTGGCTAATAACTGATCGCCCTTGCGGAAGTATTCAAAAGCCATCACACCAACATAATCTAGCTCGTCTAATACACTTTTTGCGTATTGTTCGCCCAATGTTTGTAGTGGGTGATTGTTTTGCACTTTTGAGCTGTGCAACATAGAGTTTATATGTTCATTTTGAATTAACGGGTAAAATCGGCATTCACCTGATTCACTGCGTACTGCAATACATGAAAGCTCGTCGTCAAAATCAACAAACCCTTCATATAATAATGGTACGCCGCCAAGTTCGGCAAACGTGCCTGCAACATCGGCTTGTGTCTTTAAAACTTTCTGTCCTTTGCCATCGTAACCTAATGTTCGGGTTTTGATGATTGCGGGTACACCAATTGACTTGGCTGCTTTATCTAAATCGTCTTGAGTTAATATGTCAGCAAAAGGCGCAGTTTGAATGCCCAGTTTTTGAAACATATTTTTTTCAAATAAACGATCACGTGCTACTTCTAATGCATTGGCACTTGGAAACACAGGTAAATGTTCAGCAATTTTAGCAACCGTATTAGCTGGTACTGATTCAAACTCAAAGGTCACACGATCGGCTGTGTTGATGACTTTTTCGATGCCTTCAGGGGAGTCGTAATCATGTTGTATTAATGTGCCAACTAACTGTGCACAGGCGTCTTTAGACGGATCTAAAAACGAAAATGACACACCTAGTTTGATGCAAGAAAGCGCCATCATTTGGCCTAATTGACCGCCACCAACTACTGAAATTTTCAAATGTTTACTCCGCAGGGTTTGGATTGTCTAAAACAGTTTGGGTTTGGTTTGCTCTAAACGCCAATAATGCTGCTCTAGTTTCTGGGTATTTGTTCGACAAAATACTCGCCGCTAATAACGCTGCGTTAATAGAACCGGCTCTGCCAATAGCAAGTGTAGCCGTTGGAATACCCGCTGGCATTTGTACAATCGACAATAACGAATCAACGCCACTTAACATACTTGATTGAACCGGAATCCCTAATACAGGTAAATGGGTTTTAGCCGCACACATACCCGGTAAATGGGCTGCGCCGCCCGCGCCTGCGATGATCACTTCTAAGCCTCGATCATAAGCTGTTTCAGAATAACTGAATAATAAATCAGGTGTACGGTGAGCAGAAACCACTTTGGTTTCAAACGCGATGCCTAGTTTTTCTAGTGTTTCGCAGCAATGGCGCATCGTATCCCAATCGGATTTAGATCCCATGATGACGCCAACTTTAGGTTGGACTTGTGTGCTTGTAGTAGCAGTCATAATGAAGCTCCTAGGTTAGGTAATAGTTAAGTAAATAGAACGTATTAGTTAAAAAGGATTAACTAATCGAATTTGGGTCAAACTTAATAGGTTCACTCGGTACATCTTTGTGAGACTCTTTAATATTGACACGAGTGTCTAATTCGCTTGTTTGGTTCACAATGGTGCTTAACGCGTCTTCAAAACCACAATCAACACATTCACGCAGCATAAGCGATTTTTCTTCATCTCGAAACGCTTTAATACTGTCGCTATTACCGCATTTAGGGCAAACGGCCCCTGCTATGAATCGTTTTATCACAATGATCACATCAAATTAGAAAGCGCGCGATTATATCAGTAGTTGCAGGGACTCACTAGGGGAATTGTTTGCTTTGTTGTGTGGTTAACATGAGGTGGTAAAAGTGCACTTCGCGAGAATGAATTTGTTAGTAACTAAGTTACATTAAATCAATGTGTTTTCGGTGAATACAAACGTAGTAATGGACTATTTTACAGGATGAAAAATCAAATTTCTTAATTAATTATCAGATGACCTCTAATTATATGCGTCACCGACCTATAACAAGTAGTGGCGCGTATTGAACTAAATAGCTTAATCATTGTTAATTAAGACTCTGAGTGAACTGCCAAAACAATTAAAGTTTTCTTGTTTAACAAACTGCAGAATCACGCCTTTAAATTAAATTCTCGTAATAGATCGGTCATTTCAACTGCTTGGTTAGCAAGGTTGTTAGCCTGTGCGATGGTTTGTTGAGACTCCTCTAAAAATTGCTCGGACAAATTATTAATCTGAGCAGAGCTTTCGGTTAATCCATTACTCACTAGTGATTGTTCTTGAGCGGAAGAGGCTATCTGTATTGTCATATCAGAAGCACCTTTTACAGCAAGCGCAATATCATCAAAATTAGTGGCAGTCTTAACCGCATCCTCCACACTGGTACTGGCTAAATCATGACAAACACCCATGGTTAATACTGCCGAACTTGTGGTGCTTTTAAAGCTATTGATCATTGTGGAAATCTCTTCGGTGGAGTCGTGTGTACGCTGAGATAAAACTCGCACTTCATCTGCAACAACTGCGAATCCTCGGCCTTGTTCACCTGCTCGAGCAGCCTCAATGGCAGCATTTAATGCCAATAAATTGGTCTGTTCGGCAATGCCTCGAATAGTTTCAACAATACTATTTATTTCTAAGCTATTTTTATCCAGGTTTTCTACAATAGCCATAGCTTTTTCTACCTCTACTGCTAATTTACTAATACTTTGTTTGCAGTTATTTGCAACTTTGCCACCACTTTGACTAATCTCTACAGTATTGTTTATAACACTGGACGTTGTTTCAACATTCTTTGCAATATTCTCCGAGGTAAGTGATATCTCGGTAATATAGTTGGTCACTATTGCGACCTTATCTTTTTGATCACTAGCTAATGTTGAGCGGGCATCAGCATTTTTGGCTGCCTCGGTAGATTGTTTGTCCACCAGTGATGTAATATTTTCTATTCTAGAGAATACATTATGTAATTTTTCAAAAAAGTTATTAGTGTTTAAAATAAATTCGGAGTGTATTGGTGACTCAACTCTTGTGGTTAAATCACCTGAAATGGCTTTTTCAATCGCACCAGAAGTGGCACTGGACTCTACAAATTTCTTGTTACCTTCAAATATATAAAAGGTGGCGACCACTAATGACAATAGTGCAGCTACTACATGGTAAATTAAGGGGGTTATTAAACCCCATCCAGTTTGATCTCCCCAAGAAAAAATAATAAGCGATTGATCAAAAAGAGAAATCCCAGCAAATTGGCAATAAGTAAGAGTAAAATGATGAGCAACAGTAGTGAGTAAAAGAGTCAGTAAAGGTACAATATCGCGGTAACGAATCAGTATGGTGAAATTAATAAAAAATATAAAATGGCCTTCTCCTAATCCATTACTCTGTTGAATACTGATAGCCATCATTACTGTTAATCCAGTAGCCATAATCATTCGACATAACATAGTCCCTGCAATAGTGTTATAAGCAATTAAACAGACAGCAAAAGTTAAACCACCTCCGAGCATACCTAACTTAAAATATCCATGTTGCCAAGGGGTTAAAAAAGCCAAAATGACAGCATATGCTAAAAGGGTAAACAAAATAATCTTATCTGCCGATTTAAAATCATCATTAAACTTTTGCTTTAACATATTACTTAAACTGCTGTTATAACAAACAAATAAAGTATTAAACATAGTGACCTCTTTACTAATTAATGTCAGATGTTAGCTGAGATAAGCTAAACGTATTAGGATTATAAGTATTAATTAAATACCAAGATTGTTCATTTTTCTTTAATAAATAGGTGCGACCCATATGACTTATCTGATCATTAATTTGATTAAAATTTAGGGAGAAATCATCGGAGAATTGTTTTAATTGGGTTTTATCGGGGTGTAACGCCAGAAAATCAGGATTAAATAGTTGTACATAAGCTTGAGCAGCTTCTTGATTGCTATTTGAGTCAATATCTATAAATAGGACTGCTGGAGGAAAAATATTTGTTGATTTAACTTGTTCAATAAGTAGGTTTAACGTGCTTAAGGTAGTTGGGCAGACATCACCGCAACCTCTAAAACCAAAAAAAACAAAAGCATACTCCGAGTCTTCATTTACTAATGACAAAAAATCGTCGTTAACTGCTTTGTTACTTTGTAAGGCCCAAAAAGGCAATGATGCTAACCCTCCTAATAACAGAGCTAACAACAGTATTCCCCAAACTTGTTTTAACATAATAACCTTTTGGCGCCATTTACTAAAAGTGTAGTCTATTTATAATAAATTGAATGTTCGTTTATTTAATAATTAGGGCCTAGTCCAATTTTGTAAAATGCCAAATGGAAGTAAGTATACGAGGGCATCATTTACAGTTTTGTAAAAAAGCAGATAACTGTAAATTGATAATACGTTCATTTATTTGGTATTAAATAAAAAATTTATCAGTGAATATTTAAGACATGCATCGATACGTGGTAAGATGATTTTTAGTCTCGTAGAGAAAATCAACTTCAATCTGAAGGAATACTAATGAAAAAAATAATATTATTTACAGCTGTAGCATTAAGTGTTGTCGCTATTGTTGCCAGCGCTTATCTAAATAGTGATGGATATAAAATAGCCCAACTTGAAAAAGAGTATCAAAGTGTTTTAACTGCCAATTTATTAATAGAGTCATTACAAAAAATTGAAAAGATTCATGATATTGATTCCGAAAATATCAATATTGCAACGTTTGTAGACGCTATTTTTCAATCTGAAAAAATAAAAACAAACAAACCACAAAATATTAAACAGTTAATTGAGTTGTATCATCTAACAAACTTTAAAAGCAAAACTCAGATTCAGAAGAATCTAAGCCTTGTTAGTAACGGACAATTGGATTCAAACTTAAGTAATTTCTATCTGTATAGTTTGAGTACTAAAGAGCTAAATGCCGATTATTTACTTGATGAACAATATCAAATCTGGCTCAAAACAATTGCTGAGACATTCGAAGTTAAGAATATTGATGTACAACAAGCACTAGCTTTGATGTTTGAACAATTAGACGATTATGATTCGGCATTTCAAGCGGCGTTAGAATTCGAAGCGCAGGCTGAGGATAGAGAATTAGCAAGAATTTTAGGACTGTCATATTTGCATATGACTCAAGATGTATCTAATGCCTATAAACATTTAAATAATTATGTGCCTTCACGTATGGCAGACTATGAGCAGATATCCGCACAATACGATGCAGTGATTCAAGATATCTGGGATGAATTTGGTCGTAAATTTGAATTTGGTCTGTTAAGTAATGCTTTTTATACACAATACGATCAAGCCGAAGATGAAGCTAAAAGTGTTTTGTATAATGAACAATATTTTAAAGTAAGGGATAAAGATTTAAAGTTTATAACAATTTCTAAAAAATACGATGATGTGTATTTCTTAATGAGTGTCATTTTAGATTATGGTCAAAGTACACTTTTATATGCAATGACTATTGAAAAAACACAACAAAGCAAAAAATTATTAGAGAAGGCTGAAGATATATACCTTTCAATATCAAATGACGCTTCTGATAGAGAGGACTATCAATTGTTTTTGGGCCAAGTTAAATTTTGGTTAGGTAAAAAAGAAGAAGGCGAAAAATTATTTGATCAATATTTAGAACAAAATGAACGCTCTGCTCAATCTTTATCAAATATTGCAGAAAAATATAGAGAAATAGGTGACAGAAAAAAAGCTAAACAACTATATGAAGAAGCCTATGCAAATACAACAGATGAAAATGAAAAATTCTATATAGCTGAAAGTTTGTATTTATTTGAAACAACAATTGAAGGGCAGCAAAAATGGATGAATTTATCTGACTTATCGCTCACACGTAACTTAGCTGAAAAGAAATCATTAGATGGTACTATTTTTGAGAATGAAGGCGACAAAGTATTAGCTAAGAAAAGTTACTTAGAAGCCATTGAGTTATACAAAGAATTAGAATCCACTTCTACTGTGTTAAATAATACTTCGGTTTTATATTCAAAATTATATTATCTAACACTTGATATTAAATATTTGAATTTAGAAAGTGAATCAATCACACAGGCTACCAATTTGTCACCAACTAATAGTATATTGTTGTCCAACGCATCTACTACAAATGAAACCTATGCAAACTTAATTTTACAGTCGGATCATTTCGATTTTGATGTAATGGATAGTTATCCAAGGTTTAATTATTATTCATATTTATATGCAAATGCTGATGAGAAAAAACAGTTTGCAAAAAAAATGCAAGAAAACAAAAATGTGAATAACTTGATGCGTTTTAATCGTACGTTGTTAACCTTAAAACCAAATGATAAAGATTCATATTATACATTGTTGTCTTATTACCATATATACAATGATATGGCAGGAATAAAATTAGTAGGCAAACATGCTAAAAATCAAAACTTCGAATTAGAAAGTTTAGAAAGTTCGGACCGATTTGATGATGAAGAATTTAAACAAAACTTCCAAGATGCTAAACAGTATTTGTCTGAAATAAAACAAAATGCAAATAAACAAGGCACATTACAATATGCAATGATATCTGAATTAAAGTGGAAAACAGCTGATGTTATTCGCGCTAATACTATGGATTTTAAACGTGCCGAAAATATTCTGACACAGTATCAAGAAATTAATAATAAAACCCCATCATCAAAAGCAAACTCAGAATACGAATATGCAATTTATGCATTCTTAAATAAGTATTTAAAAGAACAGTCTGAAGCATATACAATATTCGAAAAGAAATTTAATAAATTCCCAGATTATAATATTATATTAATAGCTTCAATTTTAGATGAAGGTATCAAACAATTAATTAAAGAATCTAAATTCACTCAATACCTAAGTATAGAATTTACAGATCAAGAAAAACTGTATCCTGGTAATGCTAGTATTGTTGAATATCATTTCTATCGAATATTAGGTGATAACCGTGATTCTTTAGACTATGAATATAGTAGTGAAATCTGGAAAGCATATGGGTATTTATCTACTTATAAAGAAATTAAGAAATCTGATTTATTTTTTGCAGAAAGTGTTGGTAAAACTGGAGTAGAAATGAAACAGGAACTATTGAACTTAGGTTTTTCTATATAGTGATTTAAAACTCGGTAAGGTTTTTGACTAGGACGTTAAAACCTTACCTATATTATTATGAAGTAGACAGCTATTAGGTTGTTAGAGTTACTAGGGTAAATACTATTTTAGTGCCACCAACTGACAAAGTATTATTATTTTACATATTTGGTGTTTTGTTTATTCATGCAAAACCTTAGTTGATTACTGCAAATAAAAGAAAGGGACATTAAAGCTGCCAGTTCAGCTCACCATTACCTACAGTCATGCAGGTAATAATGAGAAAGTCGAAGCTGATGATATTAAAGGTGACTCACCATTTAACTTTAAACTATTAAAACCACTCAACGCTAAATCGTGTAACAGCCCTTATTCTACTGCTCAATATTTTTCAAAACAAACTGACCATCTTTATATTCAAAACGTGCGGTTCCGCCGTCTGATGGTGTAGTGAATGCAATTTTTAATAGATTGTCTGATTGAGTGACATGAATTTTTAACGCGCTGCTTGAACTTGGATTGGCGCCAATTAAAAACGCTCTACCTTTTAGTGTAATTACTGATGAATTTGAGTTTGATAAACTAAATGCATTTAAGTTGATGATGTCTTTAAAATTTACTCGACGATTTTCAAATATTTGCGCTAAGGCATGTTCGAACTGGCTTTTTGTTAACAGCTGACCTTGTTGAGCATAAAAATTACCATCAAATCCGGCTACATCAAAACACGCTGTATTTAATGCTTGGTTTGAACTATCGGTTGGGCAGTTGTATTCGTTTTTGTCTAACGGATTACCACTAATTTTTAACTCTTTTAATTGGGTTAAATTAATCAATGGTGAGAAGTCATAGATGTTGTTATTGGATAAATCTAACGACTCTAATTGATACGCTCGTGCTAGTTCAACAATGTCTGAAATGTTGTTGTTGGATAAGTCTAAGTGAACCACAACTGGCATTAACGTAAACGGTTTAACGTCTTTTATGTTCGCTCGAGATAAATCTAAACGATTGGTTTGTGAAATTATGGATTCAACAGCCAAGCAATCACCTACATCAAACTGAATATACATCATCCTTAATGTGTGACTTTGCGCTACGTTATGCTCGGATTTGTAGCAGTAATCAGCAAACAGGCTGGCCATACTTATTGTGGATAAACTGCTTAGAATTAAAAAAGATAAAAAATGTTTCATTGTTACTTCCTATTAAAATGGGACATCGAGCGCTTTGCATAAAAACGCCATTATTTTTGTTTGTTCTTTTAATATTTTATAAACATCATCGGCAAAACTAGGTGAACAGACTTGTTGTTGGGTTAGTTTTTTTAATACGATGAAATCCTTACGTTTTAAGTCATTAATTAATGGGTGTTCTTTATCAAAACCTTTTGGCGGTCGTACTAATGTGTCACCAACAAAATACCATGACTGGGTATCGCTGTCGTCACTTGCGATTGGGCCGGTTAGTGTTAACCATTGTTTTTGATTAGAGTCGATATGGTCACGAATTTTATTTAACGCTTTGCTGTCTGGTCGCCAAATACCCACCCCAATAAAACATTCATTTGTATCTAAATGCAGATAAAACCCAGGCGCGTGAATGTCTTTGCCCGCTTCGTGACGAAAACTAATACCTACGTTGGTTTTATAAGGGGTTTTGTCTTTTGAAAAACGCATGTCACGATGTATGCGCATTAATGAGCCACCCATTTTTTTAGGCAAAGCTAAAAAGTGTGGTGATAATCTTGATAGATTAAACGCAAACGCTTCAATAAATTCTAAAGCGGGTGTACGTACTTGGTATTCGTATTTTTCACGATTTTCATCAAACCAAACTTTGTTATTGTTCTTTGTAATCTGCTCTAAGAACTCGAAGGTGTCAGGGTAGAAACCACTCATAATATACCTATATATTGTTTGGTGACGTAATTAGGATTAAGCCGATCAATGGGAGTACACAATCGAGCCGACCTCTTTAATTGTAAAAGAGACGACCTGAAGGTCGACCTACATTATTTCTTATCAAAGACTAAAAACGAATAATCATAAGGATTTTTAGTACAAGCTTTGTGCTTTTCACAAAAAATTTGTTCATAATCACTCAGCTCAAATTCATCTATAAATGCATCACCATCAACATGAGTATCTACTTTGGTGATGTATAAACGATCAGCAAATGATAGCGCAGTGTTATAAATTTGTGCACCACCAATGATCATTACTTCATTTATGTCTTGGGGTAATAATGTTTTAGCTAACTTTAAAGCGGCATCAATACTAGTCACACAGTGTACACCATCTATTTTTAGATCAACTTGACGTGAAATCACAATGTTGGGTCTGCCAGGTAACGCTCTGCCAATTGAGTCGTAAGTTTTACGACCCATAATAATGGGTTTTTTCATTGTGGATGCTTTGAAGTAACGTAAATCTTCAGGCAAATGCCATGGCAGAGTGTTGTTCACACCAATACAGCGATTTGAGCTCATCGCCCAAATTAAAGATACAGTCATTTGTTGGTTCATGCTTGGCCTTAGCAATGCTAAAATAGACAATTATCACCAATAACTTACTAAAAATGAACCCTTTAATTGAATATCAAGATGTTTTAGCTAAAGCTGACGTTGTTTTTGATCGTAAACAGATCCTATTATCCATCGATAATATGGCTAAAAAAATCACCGAAGAGTACAAAGATAAAAACCCTATTTTAATGGTTGTGATGAATGGTGGTTTGATGATTACTGCACATTTGGCAGAACGCCTTGATTTTCCGTTAGAGATTCAATACTGCCATGCCACAAGATACCGAGGAGAAACCTCGGGGCAAGCAGATTTGCAATGGCCGGTTAAACCTTCCGACACAATTAAAGGCCGACATGTGATTGTAGTGGACGACATCTATGATGAAGGCGATACCCTATTTGGTATATTAAAATATTTAACCGATAAATGCGCCAGTGTTAAAACCGCGATGTTATTAGATAAAGAACACGAACGTAAATCCTATCCAAAATTAGTCATCGACTATGTGGGTTTAAAGTGCCCTGACCGTTATGTATTTGGATTTGGTATGGACTATAAAAACTTAGGGCGTAATTTGCCTGTTATTTATGCAGTAAAAGGTTTGTAATGCGATTTATATTAATATTTTTGTTAGTTGTATGCGTCTCAAACTACGCACTGGCCAAAATCACAGATAAACAGCTCCAATTTAAAGCTGATCCAGTTTTAACTGTTTCTGCCAAAGAAATAGTTAAAACAAAGAAAGTTGAAAAAGCTAAGAAAGTTGAGAAAGTTAAAAAAGTTGAGAAAGTATTACCAAGTTACGAAGTGACCCTGTTATTTGCAGGGGACGCTATGCAGCACGCTGCACAGTTTAAATCCGCTTATAATCCAGTTAGCAAATTGTATGAATATAATAACAATTTTACATATTTTGAACCCATCATCAAACAAGCAGACATTGCAGTAGTTAATCTAGAAACCACATTGGGTGGCGCGCCTTATAAAGCTTTTCCGCAATTTTCAAGTCCGGATAGTTTTGCTAAACAACTACAAAGCAGTGGGTTTGATGTATTGATGTTAGCGAATAATCATTCTAATGACAGTTGGCAGCGTGGTGTGAATAAAACAATTAACACATTAGATAAAATGGGGATAAAACATAGCGGCACTTATAAAAGTAAAATCCAGCACGATAAAAATACACCGTTAATGATTCAAAAAAATGGTCTAAATTTGGCTTTTTTAAATTACACTTTCGCCACTAATGGCATTAAATCGGTATTTAAAGAACAAACCAAATTAATTTCATTTAAGCAAATGCGCAAAGACATACAAAAAGCCAAAAGCAATAAAGCCGACAGCATTATTGTGTATATTCATTGGGGTGAAGAATACAAAACACAGCCAAGTCAGTATCAAAAAGACGTCACCGCATTTTTAATTAAGTCAAAAGTTGATTTAATAATTGGCTCCCATCCCCATGTAATTCAACCGATGATCTGGCAAAAAAGCACAGATAAAACAGATGAATATTTAGTGGCATATAGTTTGGGTAATTTCATATCTAACCAACGTAACTTACAACAAGCAGGTGGTGCGTTATTACAAGTGACCCTTAAAAAAGAGGGCTCAAAGACAAGTATTCAAAGTGCAGGTTATTATCTAAGTTTTGTTGATCGCCCAAAATCAGATAGTGGGGCGAAACATCAAGTATTACCCGTGCGACTTTTTGAACGCCAAGTGCATGGTTTAAAGTGGGATCAGTACGGAATGTTATTAAAGTACGCCGTTTGGGCCAGTGATTTTTTAAAAGCTAACAACCAGAATGTTTATGAGTATAAGTTGCAAAATGAAAAATGGAGTTTAACTGAAACACCAGCTGTTACAGTAGCATCCACAACATTACCGACGACTGTTCCCAAAACAACAGCTCCCAAAACAACTGTATCCAAAGAAATTGCCGCGACACAAAAATCAGTTGAGGCAAACTCAAAATGATAAAAGTGGTGGTTTTTGATGTAGCCGGTGTACTTTTAAAAGAGACATGGATTAAAACCATGCAAACTTTGTTAAATGATAACAGCCTAACAAAATCCGATGTGTTTGAGCTTTGGCAAAAAGAAGAATGTTTCCATCAATATGAAACAGGTCAATTAAACACCCAGCAATTTGTGTGTTTGGCGAAACAAGCACTCAACATTAAATTAGACGATCAAACATTTAGCCATATTTTTAATGAAATGATAGTTGAGCCGTTTAAACAAAGTGAACAAGTATTAAACACAATCAAACAAAATTACAAATTAGCTATTTTGTCGAATACGAACCCACTGCATTTTGAAAAAATCCAAAGCCAATATACTATTTACCAGCCTTGTGATTATTTGTTTTTGTCACACCAAATGGGGGTGATGAAACCAAGCAAACAAATATTTAATACAATGCTCGATACACTTAATTGTCGACCCAATGAAGTGATGTTTTTTGATGATAATCAACCCAATGTTGCAGCCGCTCGACAATTAGGTATCCAAAGTGAGTTAATAACCGAACCACAAATGGCACTGGATCACTTAAATTTGAACTAAATAGTTAAATAAACTCATTTTTTAACCAGTTGGACTAGACAGGAAAAAAAAAGCCTTCTATAGTAAGCCCATCTGTTTAGTTTTGTCATTCGACGGCTTCTTTTAGGTTTTACCATTTTTTTTTCCCCAGGTTATTAATTCTCATGTTTAGCACTTCAACTATTTGTTATGCCAAAAATAATTACCTGTGTAATTTAAAAAATGTTAAAAAGGAATTAATCTAAAAATGAACTCATCTTATTCTCCCCAACTAAATCCCTTCTCTATTTATTCAAGTAACTGCACTCAAATATGAAATTACAAGATCTTAAACGCAAATCCGTCCTACAACTTCAAGAAGTCGCCACAGAAATTGGTTTAAACGATTTAAGCCGCTTACGTAAACAAGACATCATTTTTGCAATATTAAAGTCACACGCGAAAACCGGAGCAGACATTTTCGGTGAAGGTGTGCTTGAAATCTTACAAGATGGATTTGGTTTTTTAAGATCTGCACAGGGTTCATACCTTGCTGGTCCAGATGATATTTATGTATCACCAAGCCAGATTCGTCGTTTCTCGTTAAGAACCGGTGATACCATTGAAGGTAAAATTCGCCCACCTAAAGAAGGCGAGCGTTATTTTGCATTATTAAAAGTTGAAAACATTAACCATGAACCTAATGGTGGTCGTCGTAATAAGATCTTGTTTGAAAACTTAACTCCGTTATTTTCAAATGTACATTTAAAATTAGAATCTGGCAACGGATCGAGTGAAGATATGGCGGGGCGAATCTTAGATTTAGCATCGCCAATTGGCAAAGGTCAACGTGGTTTGATCGTAGCGCCACCAAAAACCGGTAAAACGGTTATGTTGCAGTCGATTGCTCAAGCCATCTCTAGAAACAACCCTGAATGTTTTTTGATCGTATTATTAATCGATGAGCGCCCAGAAGAAGTAACTGAGATGCAGCGTTCAGTACGCGGTGAAGTAGTGGCATCAACATTTGATGAACCACCAACAAGACACGTACAAGTAGCAGAAATGGTAATTGAAAAAGCCAAACGTTTAGCCGAAAACAAAAAAGATGTGATCATCTTATTAGACTCGATTACACGTCTAGCTCGTGCTTACAATACAATCGTACCTTCATCAGGCAAAGTATTAACTGGTGGTCTTGATGCTCATGCATTAGAGCGCCCTAAACGTTTCTTTGGTGCGGCACGTAACATTGAAGAAGGCGGTAGTTTAACAATTATCGCAACTGCGTTAATAGATACGGGTTCTAAAATGGACGAAGTGATCTACGAAGAATTCAAAGGTACAGGTAATATGGAAGTGCATTTGGATCGTAAGATCTCTGAAAGACGCATTTTCCCAGCCATTAACATTCGTCGATCGGGTACTCGTCGCGAAGACCGTTTGTTGGATCCGGCACAATTACAGCGTATTTGGATCTTAAGAAAATTATTAGCGGATATGGATGACACAGACGCAGCAGAATTTTTGATAGATCGTTTAAAAGGCAGTAAAACGAATGACGATTTCTTTAGTGCTATGAAAGGCAGAGGCAAAAACTAAGAATCATTCATTTTATTGAACAAATTATGAATAGTTAAATGAAGCCTCGATGTTTTAATATCGGGGTTTTTTTTGGTTTGGGATAAAGGCACATCTTCTTGTCTTCCTCAAATTTGCGCAGCAAAATTTGGGGATCCAGCGCCTTTAGCAGAAAATCCGATTTTTCTTGTGTTTATATCGATCAATCCATATTATTTAAGTCTGAACTAACCCATTTAATCCTATTCAAAGGCATGTGAGGAAAAATATGAATTGTTATCAATGTACTGATGTAAGACTCAAACCAATCAAATTAGAAAGCGCATTACCTGCAAAACAATGTGATCAATGTGGTGGAACTCATATCGATTTATTGAGTTACCGAAACTGGCGCGAAAATACAAAATTGGTTAACCAAGAGCAATCAACTGCAGAACCTGTTGAAACTTCGGACAATAAAAAAGCCTTAATATGTCAAAAATGCTCGAAATTGATGCTGAAATTTAGATTCTCTAACAAACATGATAACGTTGTAGATGTGTGCAGCCATTGTGATGATGTTTGGTTGGATTCTGGTGAATGGGAATTATTGAACCAGCTCGACATTCAAAATCAATTAACTCAGATTATGACCGCGCCATGGCAGAAGAATTTAAAACAACAGCATTTTGCAGCGATTAAACAAGAACAGTATTTAAAACAATTAGGTGAAGAAGATTTACAGACAGTTAAATCGTTCTCTCAATGGTTAAAAGATCATCCCAATAAAAGTTTGATCGAGAGATATATTCGAACTAATACTTAAATTTCAAACGTTATAATCAATTGATAAGGAGCTGCGCTCCTTTTTTTATATCTAAAACTCAGGAAATTGTGGTAAATCATCATTAATTATTACCCAACCTGGTTTTTCACTTACCCAAATATGTGCGGTGATGTTTACGATTATTAATTGATTCTTCGTTTAACTAACTAACTTAAACGAACTCTTGCAACTGAGGTAAATCATCATTAATCACTACCCAATCTGGTTTTTCACTTACCCAAATATGCGCGGTGATGTTTACAGTGGGTTCTTCGTTTAATAAACCTAATCGAATGCGTTTTTCATTTGGTTTTGAATCGAGTTGAACGTAAATAGGTGAAAAACAGGTTTTACAGTGAAACCTAGTTTTATTCGGACTTGATTTGTAGTGGGTTAAATTGTCCTGGCCTTTTAGAATTATAAAGTCATGCGCTGCAACCATTGAAACAGCTGAAAAGGCCGAGCCACTGAGTTTTTGGCAAGTTTGGCAATAACATAGACGCACATCATTTAGGTTTTTTGGAATTTGTATTTTTACGCGAGCACAATGACAACTTCCTGTTATTTTAATCATTTTGTTTCCGGATAAGTAAGTTGTCACAATGAATTCTGAGTTTCATAATAACATCGTTTTTATTTAAATAATTTAGAATTCTATCGGAGCTCTAAAACAGCTCAATATCATCATCGTTTCCTACACGATTACGTGAGTTTTGTTCAGCAATTACCAATTCATGTAAGTCTTGTAACTCGGTATCATTTAAAGCATTAATTTCAAGATTTTGAAAGGTACGTTTTAATAGTTGATCTGCCTGAAAACAAAAAGAATGAGCAGCCCCAATTCCGGGAACAGTCATTCCATTTCCCCCAAAAACTGATTTATTACAATAACAACAATACATGTATCAACTACCCAAAAATAAGTATGTTAAGTGTCATTTCAGGGTAGTTTATCCATACATAGATTCAAGTTTAAATAACCTTATTTGAGGTTTTTATACCCTTTAACTTCCTATTGTTTTTGATTAATGGGTGTGGTGTTAGCTGATTTAAACATGTCTGTGCTCAAAAGCATTTGATTACATCTGATTGGAAGCACAAACATAATAGTGACGATATTTGATTTTAGCATATGTTAATTCTTGTTTTTTGACAAAAAATGGATACTAATAACATTACAGACGTTAGTTGTGGCATAAACACCACTACGTTAAGCTGAAGTTAAAAGGAATAATCGAGTTTATATTTGTTTAAATTCAGATTGTAAATACTGGTTAGGGGCACGTTTTGTTTAAACTACAATATTGAACCTTTTTTAATAATTTTAGCCGTGAATGTAATTACATTTTTACCCATGAACCCTGATGTACAGGCTTTACTAAGACCTTAAAAAACTTTGTATTATTTAAGTTTCCAATCTATCCTTATGTAGATCTTTTCATGAAATATCAGCAATTTTGTCCTATAGAATTTTTTACATATGGGTTTAACTTAAAGAATGAAAAAAACATCAAAAATAAGCTATAAAGACTCCATCGGATTTAATATTATATCCGTAGTTTTTGCTGTTTATTTTTCAATTACTTTAGTTTTAACCATTTCTCATATGGTACTGGAATTCAACCAGCAAAAAGATTATGAAAAAGCACAACTATTAGAGTTCAGCCGTTTATTTTCAGGTAGTATTTCAAATGCACTTTGGAGTTTTGATTTAGATCAATTAGATTATATTTTAGATGGTATGGCGGAAATTCCTTCTGTTGAACGAGTCGAAATCATTGATAGCGATAATATAATTATTAAATCCATTGATAATTCAGCTGATAATAAATTGGGTGATAATGCTTCTAGTATTAAGAAAATTGAAAATCTAATTTTTTCAAAAACATTCTCTTCTCAATACCCATTAACCTATCAACAAGACAATAGTGCTTATGAGTTAGGGGTCATTATTTTATACAGTAATGAATCCATCGTTTTTGACAAAGTGAAATATGATTTCTTAATCATATTAATTAGTGCCTCTTTTAAAACATTTGCCCTGTGGTTTATTTTCCTAATTGTAAGCAGGCGACTATTATCTAAACCGCTCTCAAGACTAACCGAGTTCGCCTCAAATATAAGTTTACAAAATATCCCCAAAAAAGAGATTAGTATTACTTCGTCAGATAAAAATGAATTAAAGGTACTTGAAAATTCTTTTAATATAATGATTAAAGAAATTCAAAAAGGTGCGGAAGATCTAGAGCAAAGAGTAATCGATCGGACCTCGGAACTTGAAGTGGCCTATACCCATATTCACGAAAGCAATAATAACTTGATGCAAGAAGTTGAAATGCGTAAGCAGGCTGAAAAGATCAGTAATTTAGCAAAACAATCAGCTGAACAAGCTAGTGGATCTAAAAGCGCATTTTTAGCGAATATGAGTCACGAAATTCGTACCCCCATGAATGGTGTCATCGGTATGATTGACCTATTACTTGATACTAAATTAGATAAAACTCAACATCATTGGGCGAGCACTGTAAAAAGTAGTGGTGAAGCGCTTGTTATTCTTATTAATGATATTTTAGATTTTTCCAAAATTGAAGCAGGCAAGTTAGAGCTCGAAAATATAGAGTTTGACCTTGAATTATTATTAGCTGACTTTGCTTCTACTATGGTGTTTAAAACAGAAGAAAAAGGCTTAGAATTCATTTGTTATTCTGAACCGGATATACCTCAATTTTTAATTGGGGACCCTAGTAGAATTCGTCAGATTTTAATTAATCTAATGGGTAATTCTATTAAATTCACCCAGCAGGGTGAAATCTCTGTTTTATGTAAAATTGAAAAAAAATCAGATCAATCCCATCTGTTACATTTTTCAATTAAAGATAGCGGCATAGGAGTATCAAAAGATGATTCAAAGCGATTATTTGATAAATTTACGCAAGCAGATAGCTCAACCACAAGAAAGTACGGTGGTGCTGGTCTAGGTCTTTCTATATCAAAACAGCTAAGTGAATTAATGGGGGGGCAAATTGGTTGTGAACCCAACGAAAACAAAGGCTCAACTTTTTGGTTCACAGTCGAATTAAAAAATTCAACTAAAAAACCATTAGAGCTCAATCGCGGTGAGTTAACAAATGCTAAAGTCTTAGTGTTAGATGACAACAAAACAAGAACTACGTTAATCGGTGGTTTGTTAACCTATTGGAATGTTAAACACGATTTTTGTCAAAACGCTGATACTGCAATAAAAATACTCAGTGCAGCATCCGCACAAAACAACCCTTTCGATATCCTTGTGATCGACATAAAAACACCGAAAGTTGATGTTATTGAACTTGCGAAAAAAATAAAAAATAATGATGTTATTAAACAAATCCATCTTGTGATATTGACTTCATCTGGCCCAAGTGAAGAGGGTCTATACAATAGTGCTGGTTTTGATGCTGTCTTAGCCAAACCATTTCGCCAGCCCGATCTATATGACTGTTTGTCACAAGTTATGGGGTATTCATTAAAAATAGAAAACCCAATTTTAAGTGCGACACCGTCTAAACAAAGTATAAATAAAAGTGCTAAACATGATTTCACAATATTATTAGTTGAAGATAATAAAGTGAATCAATTAGTTGCTCGTACAATAATTACAAAATTAGGTTATCAAATTGACGTTTTAGATAATGGACAAGAAGCTATAGACGAATTAAAAATTAAAAAATATGATCTTATTTTTATGGATATGCAAATGCCGATTATGGGAGGGTTAGAGGCCACGAAAATAATTCGAGACAACCACTCAGATGTGCTCAAGCACAATATCCCTATAGTTGCGATGACAGCTAATGCAATGAAAGGTGATCGAGAATTATGTATTGACGCGGGTATGGATGATTATATAACTAAACCTATTTCAAAAAACAAAGTCAGTGAAATACTTGAATTATGGTTAGATAATAAAACGAGTAAATAAACAAAATAAAATTGATGAACAACACAATTCTAATCCTTTAGGGTTATTCTTTATCACTTAAACATCAATCTTGTTTGATAAAAAACTAATAAACGAACTTAATAACACTTCAACACTTTGAGAAATAATTTATGCCTAACTACAAGTTAACCTATTTTGATTTTGATGGTGGCCGTGCCGAAGCGATTCGAATTGCGTTTCATAGCCAAAATATTAAATTCGAAGATCATCGAATTTCTTTTGCGCAGTTTGCGCAGTTTCGTAAAACTACACCTTTTAACTCAATTCCTGTATTAAATATTGATTCAATTTTAGTGACTCAAACAAATCCAATATTAAGTTATGTGGGTAAAATGACTAAACTTTATCCAACTGATGATTTGCAAATTTTATATTGTGAAGAGGTAATGAGTGCCATTGAAGATATTAGTCATCAATTAGTTAAAACATTTGGTTTAAAAGATGACGTTTTAAAACAAGCTCGTAAAAAGTTTGTAGAAGGTTGGTTAAGTACAATTTTAAAGGGGTTGGAGTCGTTAATCATTCGATCAAAAGGTGATTATTTTTGTGAAAATCAGCTCACTGTTGCCGACCTTAAATGTTTTGTGCAAGTAAATGGTTTATCAAAAGGTTTTTTAGATCATGTCCCCACGGATATCGTTGAAACAGTTGCACCACAATTATTTGCGCATTTTAATCGCATGAAAAAGGAGCCGATTATCCAAGAATATTATAAAATGCGTGAAAATAGTAAATAGGTTAGAGGTATTTATTGTAAATGGTTACTTTGATATCTCGTAAAATTTTTAGCCTAGTGGTCGTCTTTATTTTATTTTATTAGTTCTAATTCGGCCCTAGTCCGTATTTTTTGTACTGTAGGTATGGGTATAGTTAAATGACAATCAAAAAATAGGAATTGGTCTGAATAGGCTGAAAATTAAGTGCATTAAAGTGCGTAATAATAAACACTGAATTAACCCAACTTTTAGTCTTATGTGTTTCTAAGCCAATAAAAAACAAAGTGTAATATAATCAATTTGTGGCTACATCCGTCTCAATCAAAGCAATGACACATATTGAAAATACAGCCCATAATGGTAATCAAAACGTCATTGATGCCATGTGTTATTCAAATATAAAAATAATGTTTTAAACAGTGACGGTAGCAGTTTTTGTACACAATAGCAGTATCGATAAAACAAAGAGAATAGCCGCACAATAATACAAAATTCATATAAATTTATTGATAATTAGTTATGTGACAAAGCTCCCAGAAAAACAAAATGGGTTATATGGCTGTCTGAAAAATCCTTCTTGCTGGCATTAAATATGTATTATTTATATTATATAAACGTTATTTTGGCACTTAAAAAGTACAAAGTTTCGAAGGGAATAAATCAGCAGGTTATCTAGGAGTTAATATGATTGGTCATATAATTAAACGTGAACAAATTGTAAACCAAGTTAATGAAATTTTACCGATATTAGACAATCAAAATTATACTCAAGCAATTAAATTATTGTGTCACAGCAATGAAATTCTACAGTATGAAGATGACTATGTTTTGTATTCGTTGGTGGCTCGTTTACATATCGCAATTGATGAATATTTGTCAAACCTACCGCAAGTAGTTGAATTTGAAAATATGTGTAAAGACTATGGCCAAACGATTACGTTAAAAACTGAATTAAGCATGTGATTGTTATTACATTTCGCTCATTGTTATCAAATTAAAGTGCCATACACATACGCACACACACATACAACAACAATCGCCATTATGCTAATGGTGATTTTTTTTGCCTGCTTATTTTATGCTGACTCGAACATCATGTTTACTTTTTTGCATGAATCCCTAACTAAAAATAGAATAATCACGACTTAAACTTATCAAACATCAAGTCTCTAAATTTACTCAAATAACTAATAACAATCGTCTGGATTACAACAAACTCCATAATCGAGCTCCATTTACAAAAATACCCTCATACTCTGACTCAAATCTTGATATAATCGCGCTTTATTTGATATTGAGTTGTTTCATATGAGCTTCGAACACCTGCGTTTGGCTGAGCCAATTACCCGTGCCTTAAAATTAAAGGGCTATGAGCAGCCTACTGATGTGCAAAAAATCTGTATTCCTGAGATTTTTGCGGGTAAAGATATTAACGCACATGCTCAAACAGGTACGGGTAAAACCGCTGCTTTTGCTTTACCGCTAATCCAAAAATTTAATAAGTATCCGCCTATTGCACCTAAAAAAGTGCACGCACTTATATTAGTGCCTACGCGAGAGCTTGCGGTTCAGGTTGAGCAAAATATCAAATTTTACTCTCAATTTTTATCAATTAAATCAGCGGTTATTTTTGGTGGCCAACGTGTTAACGCTCAATCAAAACAGATTGCTAAAGGCGTGCATATTTTAGTGGCTACTATCGGTCGTTTGCTTGATATGCAAAAGAAAGGCCTAATCGAATTAGACCAAGTGGATCACGTAGTATTGGATGAGTCTGATAGAATGCTTGAAATGGGTTTTCAACATGATCTTGAAAAATTATTGAAGTTGATTCCTGCTAAACGTCAAACCATGATGTTCTCAGCAACAAACAACCCAAAAGTGAAAGAATTAAGTTATAAATGGCTAAAAAGTGCCATCAACGTGAACAGTAAAGAACAAAACAAAGTGGCCACAAACGTTGAGCAGTATTTGCATCCTGTTGATGCGGATCGTAAACAAGACTTATTAGTGAAGCTGATTAAAGACAACGATTGGTCACAATTATTGATTTTTGTTAAAAGTCGCGCTTACGCAGATGAATTGTCTGACTATTTATATGACCGTGAACATGGTTTAGGTTTAAGAGCTGCGTCTATTCACAGTGACAAAACACAAAGCAAACGTAACGATCTATTGAAAAAATTCAAAGCCGGCACTATTCGTATTTTAGTGGCAACCGACGTAGCCGCTCGTGGATTGGATATTGCTGAGTTACCTGCAGTGATCAACTTTGATTTACCGCATATTAAAGAAGATTACATCCACCGTATTGGTCGTACTGGTCGTGCCGATAATAAAGGGGTAGCGATCTCATTAGTTTGTTCAGGCGAAATTGATACATTACATCGTATTGAAGCGATGTTAGAACTGCCGATTCGTCGAGTACCGGTACCTGAGTTTCGTCCAAAAGTGATCTTAGGTTTATCGTCAATTCGAAATCGCAAACAGTTAGATTTTGACAAACCCTTACGCTAATTCATTATCGAAGCGTGCTGCAAACCATAGCAAACGTAATCACTAAAAACGTTTTGATGACACATAAGTGCTTTATGTGTCATCTGCTTCACCCACTAGTTAAACCTCTATTTTCATTCCCTGTTCCACCCTCTGTTCCACCCCATATAGTTATGACCATCGACCAATAAAATTATACTCATGACCAATTACACTGCGTAAAATTTCCCGCTGCTCTATTGTTTAAATTCATTATTAGATTAACAGATTCAAGGAAATGTCGTGGCGTTAGAAGTGATTGTAGAGCCTTTATTAATGGGTGTTGGGAGAGTGTTAGGCTGGATTTTTATAGAAATTGTTTTTGAAATATTAATACGGGGTTTAGGTTTTATTGTTTGTCGTCCGTTTAAAAAAGTACATATTGAAGATGGTATCTGTGCAATTATGGGATTAATTACGTTGATTATTATTGTAGTTATTGCTTATCTTTTATTTTTTAGTTGAATAAAATGTAGGGATTAAAAGGTGAATAACTTGTAGGGTTGATATTTATATCAATAGTTTTGAATTATCTATGAGTGTATATTTTTCGATATCAATATCGACCCTACGCTTTTTTACACGTAAGGTTGATATTCATATCAAGGTCTTTAATTGCTCATTACCAGTCTTTATCCGTGCCTTTATTTTCTTCAATCTCTCTTTTTAATAAAACCTCTAATTGTATACGAGCATCTTGTGCGAGTTTCACTAATGCAGTTTCATCTTCGCCATAACCTACGGCCATGGTTTTAACCGATTTTTCATCGACCACTTTAAATTTTTCACCTAACTTATAAGCCTGATGTTTTCTAAAACCCAATACCTCTAAAGATTGTACTGCCATATCCACAGCTGATGAGAAGGTTTCTCTAACTGGGTTCTGCACACCTAAATTAATTAATTCGAATGCTTCAATTCTGCCGCGCACTCGTGCCACTATTTTTAGATTAGGGTAATGCGATTTTACAGCTTTAACAATGTCTCGTACTGCGTCTTTATCATCAATTGTAATTACAAATAATTTGGCTTTTGCAAGGCCTGCTGAATGTAATAAATCGATATTCGCGGCGTCACCATAATACGCTTTGTAATCGTATTTTTTCACCATTTCAATGTGGTCGGCGTCTTGTTCGATGATGGTGGTGGAGTATCCATTGGCGTGTAATAACCTAACTACAATTTGACCCATTCGACCAAACCCTGCCACTACTACGTTGTTTTCTTCTTCTATTGTATCTGGCTGTCGATGGGTTTGTACGCTGTTGTCGGCGGCAAAATAACGTTCATACACAATCAGCATTAAAGGCGTTAGCATCATAGTTAATGCCACAATCAATACCAATGGGCTGGATTGGTCTTGGGTTAAAATATTGTTTGCGGTAGCAAACGAGAATAATACAAACGCAAATTCACCGGCTTGTGCCAATGAGAAAAAGAACAATTTGTTTTGGGTAAACGATAATTTAAATACTCTGCCAATTGAATACAATACCAACATTTTTATACCAATTACTAATGCGGTCACCCCTGCTATGTACCCTGGCTGAGTTAATATATAGCTGAAGTCCATACTTGCGCCAACGGTGATAAAAAACAGCCCTAATAACAATCCTTTAAAGGGTTCGATATCGGTCTCTAATTGATGGCGATATTCACTTTCGGCTAATACCACACCCGCTAAGAATGTGCCCAATGCAGCGGAGATACCGATTTCACCCATAATAAATGCAATGCCAATCACAATGAATAACGCACAAACCGTGAACATTTCACGCAGCCCACTTTTGGCGATGTAGCGAAATACATAACGTAAAACAAAATGCGCAATCACTACGATGGACAATACCACCCCAATTGAGATCAACGCCTGTAACCAACCGGCTTGATGTTTTAACCATTTTGAAAATGCAGAACCTTCTGGGTGTGCGGCTTCAGATGTTTGAGACTGCGTTTGTGTTTTATCGTGTGTGTCTGTTACAGAATCTAAAGAACCATTGACCACTTCATGAGGGTCTTTAACGTCTTCATTGGACTCTTGATACAGATTCAGCAAATCAAACTCGTTTTGCTGCATCATCAATGAATGAGGATTTTCTTCTACTAGAGTGGGTGAATTATCTGGGTTAACCGCATCTACCGCTACTATTGCAAGCATCGGGAAAATCGCCAACATTGGAATCACCGCTATATCTTGAAACAATAAAACCGCAAATGCCGATTGCCCAGCGGGTGTCGACATTTTGTTTTTTTCATTTAGATAGGTTAAAACAATGGCCGTTGAAGACCGCGCCAAAGTTAAACCAATAGCTAATGCACTTTGCCAAACAAATCCAAAACCCCATAAAAAGATAACAAAAAACAAACCCGCACTGATGCCAACTTGTAATGAACCCAAACCTAAAATAGATGATCTTAGACTCCAAAGCATGGAAGGTTTTAACTCTAACCCCACCAAAAACAACATCATCACCACACCAAATTCTGCAAAATGCTGAGTACTGGTTTGATCACCTACTAAATTCAAAGCCGCAGGCCCAATGATGATACCTGCCAATAAATAACCTAAAACCGAACCTAAACCTAAACGTTTAGCCATTGGCACCATGATAACTGCCGCTAATAAATAGACAAAAGCTGTTCCTAAAAATCCACCCATTATTTTTTCTCCGTTGTTTGAGACTCAAGCCATGTATTAATATCAATTTGACCTTTTAGTTGATCGCCATTGGTTTTATCGAAATTTTCAAATAACCAAAATAGATTGGCTTCGTGTCGAGTTAAATCGGCCAACGATTGATTAAGTGAATCGTAAACCACATAAGGTGGCAGGTATTCCATGTCACAATAACGCGCCATTTGCTCAATGGGTGCAAACAATTCTTTTAGACTATAATCACGCTCTGCACTCTGGCTATACGTATCTTGGCTACCGCCTGCTGATACTACGCAGATGAATTTTTTGCCTTTAAGGTGAATACCGTCTTTACCAAAAGCAAAACCCGATTCAAGCACTAGATCAATCCACTGTTTTAACAGTGCAGGCATTGAAAACCAGTACACAGGAAACTGCATCACAATCACATCGTGTTCTTTGATTAATTGCTGTTCTACTTCAATATCGATAAAAAAGTTGGGGTATAACTCATACAGATCTTGAATCGTGCATTTTTCTAATTGTTTAAATGATTGGAACAAAACACGATGTACGTTCGATCTTTGTAAACTTGGGTGGGCAAAAAGCACCAGAGGATTGAGTGTAGTCATAATAACGCCAAAATTTAATTTGGTTTATTCTAAATTAAAACGAATGCCCTGAATACGTATGAACTGGAAAAGCAGTGTTTCCATTTGATGTTTAGCACTATAAAATCAATCTATACTCAATAAATAAGTACACTTCTTAACACAGGTAGTTATATGAATCTTTATCTTCGACTTTTAATTATGTTTTTTAGCGTAGGGTTTAAGGCGCCTTTAGATTTATTAGACAAATTAAGCAGCAAACATCGTGTATTACCCAACGATTTGGACTTATTAGGCCATATGAATAATGGGCGATATTTAACAGTGGCAGATGGCGCCAGAGTTGAGTTATTGATACGAGCCGGTGTATGGAAAAAAATGAAACAAAACAAAATTTACCCTGTATTGGCTGGTGAAACCATTCAATTTAGAAAATCATTAGAGCTCTTTGAGTCATATAAAATTGATACTCAAGTGATTGGCTGGGACGAACGATTTATTTATATTGAGCATAAGTATCATCGAAATAATCAAACTTGCGCATTAGCCATAGTAAAAATACGAATGATAGGGCAAAAAAATACTCGAGTATCCCCGATGCAGTTTATTAAGTTGGTGAATCCAGAACGTGAGATTGAAACCACTAAAAATTTGGAATTAATCACCAAGTGGAATCAAAGTATGATTGAACATTTTGAAATTGATCAAAAGAATAAGTAACTATGAATTGTGAATTGCGAGTGAGTCATCAAGGCGGGTTTCCCGACGCCAGATAACTCAAAAGCTTTTAATTTCAAAAAGGGAGCTTTGGAATTAAACATAAAGAGCGACTGGACATTCAAGCAAGGTCCCCTTGCGCCAGAATACACACCAAGCCTTTAATTCAAGTCAGGGATGACTTGGAATTAAACTTAAAAAGCCAGCGACTGAGTCATCAAGGCGGGTTCCCCCGACGCCAGATAACTCACCAAGCGTTTAATTTTTTATCCCTTCAAAATAAATTAGTTTTGTTGCCATAAATGACAACCTACATGAGCGACTGAGCCATCAAGGCGGGTTCCCCGA
>JALJPK010000250.1:0-1453 GCA_022968985.1 Pseudomonadales bacterium
AACGATAATAACCCTCCTTTTCGTGCTAAATCGGCTAACTCAACAATTTCTTCAATCAATGCCAATGGCGGTGTAGACTTAAAAGAATAAGCTTTACCCGCTACTTTGCCCGCACCCAAAAACTGTTGTAACGTATATTTTTGCAAAACCACAAAAATCGTCCCACCAATTACAATCAATATAGAAGGTAAGTTGTAAAACATGCCTATACCGCCAGCTAACACCATAGCGAGTGCTATCATGGCCATTGCGCCAGCAAGTCCTACAATCGTAGCTAAATCCAAAATTCACGCCTCAAAATACTCTTCTTATTTTTCAGTCTAGACGCGATTTTTCCAATATGTGAATTCTTGTTAATTAATTTATTCATTGTGTAACAAACAAAATAGACAGCGTAACAATCAAAAATAGACAGAGTAACCAACAAAAACACCCTCCAAAACCCTGCTGTTCTTGACCCTAAATTCACAAAAAGGTAGGCTCACATTTGAAACGCTCAATATTGAATCCATATAAGGCCCCGCGTTATGGCAAAGGCACAATTAAATTTTGAACACTCTATTGCTGAATTAGAGAATCTAGTACAAGCATTAGAAGGCGACGAACTCACATTAGATGAGTCTTTAAAAGTATTTGAAAAAGGCGTTAAGCTTTCACGATCTTGCCAAAAAATTCTCGATAAAAATCCAAAAACTAAGCGACGAACAATGGCAGGATGTTTCAAACGATCTATGAGCCTTACAAAATGAGCCCAGCATTATTTGACCAAAACACACTGCTATCGATCGAAACACGCTTAAGTGAGTTAACCTTAAAGTACGCATCTAAAAGCCCAAGATTACATCGTGCAATCAATTACAGCCTATTAAATGGCGGTAAACGTTTACGCGCACTATTAACCAAAGCGTCTAGCCAGTTAATTGATTCTCAAAATAGCAACTGGATTGACTGCGCCTGCGCGTTAGAAATGCTGCATTGTTATTCATTAATACACGATGACCTACCTGCAATGGACGACGACGATTTACGTCGAGGCAAAGCCACCAATCATATTAAGTTTGATGAAGCCACTGCAATTTTAGCCGGCGATGCACTTTTAACCATGGCATTTGAAGTACTTTCGAACACAACACTTAGCAATCAAATCAAAATCAAACAAATTCAAATTTTAGCTAAAGCTAGCGGCGCCAACGGTATGGTCGCAGGCCAATCCATTGATTTAGACGCAACAGGCAAAGAAATTGATTTTGAGCAACTAAAGAACATGCACAAATTAAAAACAGGTGCATTAATTTTAGCCTCCGTTCAAATCGGTGCATTATGTGAACCTAGCATTACTGCCGACCAACAACAGACATCAAAACATTACGCAGAAAAAATTGGTCTCGCGTTTCAAGTAATTGATGATGTACTTGATGTAGAAAGCGACACCCAAACATTAGGCAAACCACAG
>JALJPK010000250.1:1463-3010 GCA_022968985.1 Pseudomonadales bacterium
GTTTAGCAAAAGCAAAACAAACCGCACTTGATTTAGTAAACGACGCTTGCAAACAAATTGATGTTTTTGAACATTCAAAAAACCTAAACGACATCGCACAATTTGTATTAAACCGAAAATTCTAGTTAGGACACAACATGTTAAAGCAAACGATCTTAATTGTTGATGACGAACCCAGCATCAGCCAAACATTAGAATACGCGTTGCAACTAGACAGTTTTAATACCCTGTCATGTGAATTTGGTAAACAGGCTTTAGACATCCTACAAAAACAATCCATTGATTTTATTGTGCTGGACGTAGGTTTACCCGATATCAATGGATTTGAATTATGTAAAAAAATCCGCCAATTCTCAAACATTCCGATCCTGTTTTTAACCGCACGAAATGACGAATTTGATCGTATATTAGGCTTAGAAATTGGCGCCGACGATTATGTTTGCAAACCTTTTAGCCCAAGAGAAGTCAGTACCCGAATCAAAGTAATCTTAAAACGCCTGCAAAGCAATTTACCTACAGTACAAACAACACCTAGGTTAAAATCAAATTTACAAATCGATTTAAGCAAAGCGAGTGTCATATATTATGACCAAGTATTAGCGCTTACAAAATTTGAATACCAATTATTAACCTTAATGCATCAACGCCCCGATCAGGTTTTTTCGCGCACCCAATTAATGGATGCAATCTGGCCAAATTCCGCCAGCTTAGAGCGAAGTGTCGTTACTCATATAACATCGTTACGCGCCAAATTAAAAAATAATTACGCACAATCAAACACAATCAAAACCCATCGAGGTTTAGGTTATAGTGTTAATTCAAAAAATAATTAGAAAATATAAAATAGGTTCATCTTTGTTAGCTTTAAATAATAATCTTTTATTAATTACAGGCTAATTTTTTAATATAAAGAAAGCAACTTAACGAGTTTGCACAACAAAGTGTTAAGCAAATAACTGGTCGAGCAAAAAAAGTAAAATAATTCAGGCAAGATTCAAGACAAACAATTAAGTGAATTACAACACTGACCGTAAAAGTAAAATACAACTCAATGGGTATAACAGCGCTTTAAACGTTACAATATTTGCATCCAATAATTTAATTATATTCAAATAAAAATAGGCAGCACATTGAACACTAATAAAATAAACAACCTACGAAAACGCTTTAACATCACATTCGCCAGCCGTATTTTCTTGGGTTATTTTATTATTACAGGAATCTCCACATGGTTTCTGTATGAAAATTTATTAGATCAAATCAAACCTGCCATGCGTCAATCGGTGGAATACACATTGGTGGATAACGCCAATTTATTAGCTGAACTGTTTAGCGAAGACGTACAAAACAATCAAATATCAAAGCAAAAAATACAAGCCGTTTTAAATGCACAAAACAGAGTATTAAACGCCAATATTTGGTCGAAAGAAAAAACCAACATCAAACTGAATTTTTATATCACGGATAAAAATGGCATTGTTATTTTTGATAGTAATAACCAAGTATTATTAGGCAAAGACTACAGCCAATGGCGTGATGTTTTTTTA
>JALJPK010000251.1 GCA_022968985.1 Pseudomonadales bacterium
CACCTTTCTTAAAGTTGAATGGTGCATAAGCCAATAAACGGCAGCTACAAAAATACCACCAACTAATGTAGCTATCCCCCAAATAATAGGTTTTACAAATATTGAACCTGTAGGCGGATACTTGTCTTGACTACGAGCATCAAAATAGACCGCTACACCAAACAATAAATGAATAAGTCCATTACTCGCTAATAAAAGAAGTGGTCCGAATGTATACCATTCTATTGGGATTGAATTTAACATACTTAGCTTACTTCCTTGTTTAAATTTACGGCAAGATATGACTTACACATAACGCCGTTTTAAGCGGCAAATTGCAGTTGGCTAAAATAAGTGAGGCACGAACAAAAAGCCAACTGTAATTTGTCCGACTTGAAAACCCTTGTTATGTTTGTGAATGACTCCCATCACATAATGGTTGGGTAGCTGTTTGCTTGCACCCACAGAAAAAAACCTTTTTTGACTCAGTTGCTTTAAATATTATTGGAGTGATGTCAGTTCCATTATGTGAACCATCACACAGTGGCTGTTTCTTACTTTTACCACAAGCACACCAAAAATAGTTTTTTCCTGATTCTACATCTATTGCATAGGGTGTATCAGATGCTCGTATAGCTTTACTCATATTAGCTTCTCCATACTTTATTAAATAAACATAACGCCCCACTAAGAGGCAAATGATAGTTGGCTATAATAGAGAGCGAAGCGAACAAAGCCAACTGTTATTTGTCCTGCTTGAGTGGCTTGTTATGTGTTTATAGCAACACAAAAATGATTATATAAATTACAGGAATAGCGACCCAAAACAAAGGAGAACCATACCAAGGAATTGGATCGCGACTATTTAATTTAAATACCTTTGTTGATAGAAAACCAGCAAGAAAATACACAACGGCAGAAGTTATTAAAACAGCTATACCTTGAGGTTCTCTAAGGATTCCTAAAATCCAATTTAAAAAGATAATAAGGAAAAAGCCAATCACCCAATTTTCTTTTATGTAGATATATAAATTTTTCATGAATCACACATAACTTATTAAAAGCTCTCAATTCCCGAAACACATAGACACAATGACTCCCCACGAGGTGCTAGCCTCCGAACGTGGGTTAGTTTTACAAACCAGAGCCATAATATATGTGTCAACATTATCAAACTGAGGCTAGCATGACAAAACATAACATACTTTTCATTGGCTTAGATACCCACAAAACATTTACTGAAGTTGCCTACATTGAAGACCAGCGTGGAGCAAAATCAATTCATTTAGGAAAAACACTCAGCAATAAAACCGCATTTAAAAAACTAGCACGACAATTACAATCCAAATATCCTGACGCTACCCTTCATTTTGTTTACGAAGCTGGCCCTTGTGGTTATTGGATTTACCGTTTACTGACCAGCCTTAATCATTGCTGCTATGTCATCGCGCCTTCGCTTATCCCTAAAAAGCCAGGAGAACGTATTAAAACGGATAAACGTGATGCACTCAAACTGGCTAAATTACTTAAATCAGAAGACCTAACCCCTATCTATGTACCTGAGCCAGAAGATGAAGCCGTTCGAGATTTGTCTCGTGCGCGAGAGACGGGCATGAAAGATTTAAAAGATGGAGAATACCAATTAAAAGCGCTTCTGCTACGAAACAACATTAACAGCAAAGTAAAAGATAACTGGTCATTGCAACATTTACGTTGGCTCGCAGAGCTCGTACTACCCCACCCTTGTCAGCAAATAGTTTTACAAGAGGCGGTTTCAACCATTACCGAACGACTAAAACGATTAAAGCGACTTGATAATGAATTGACGCATCAAGTGAAGAACTGGCGATTTTATCCAGTAGTCAAAGCCATACAAGCAATGCGTGGTGTCAGGTTATTAGTTGCAACAGGCGTGATAGCTGAGCTGGGCGATTTGTCACGCTTCGACCATCCCAGAAAATTAATGAGTTACCTTGGTCTTGTACCGAGCGAACATTCAAGTGGCGGCAAACGCCGACTCGGTGCTATTACCAAATGTGGTAACAGCCGTGCAAGACGACTACTGGTCGAAGGTGCACATTCGTATAAACACAACGCTAATATTTCAAAAGAAATGCAACTGAGACAAGAAGGGTTAAGCAAAGAAGTTATCGATATGGCATGGGAAGCGCAATTAAGGTTATGTCGACGATACAATCGCCTTATGCACAAAGGTAAGCATCGTAATGTGGTTGTGACGGCAATTGCCAGAGAAATGATTGCTTATATATGGGCTATTTCACGTGAAGTTGTTCTGCCTATTATTGATGTAAAATTAAGACTTTCGAGAGTACCCGTATGACAAAAAGTTTTGAGTTATCGCATGGGATCAAGCATCGGGTGTGGCACAACCACCGACGGCGTTAGGATGGCAATAGCCTAACGGCTATTGAACCACGAACATAGACTGAAGACAGGTGCCACGACGAAATGAGTAAGGTAGGCGCTGCTAACTAATAGATTAGTAATCCACGAATATCAGCATGATAACCGACGAAATTACTTGCTTCATTCTATGCGTTAACTCACTTATTTTAGAAGTGAACAATAAAGGTTCTTAAATTAATGAACAAGGATCAGTGTATTTAACTTGACGTGGGGAGTCATACCAACGCCCCACTAAGAGGCAAATAATAGTTGGTTAAAATAAGCGACGAAGGAGCATAACCAACTGTTATTTGTCCTTCTTGAGTGGCTTGTTAGCAGAAGCGTTTATTCAGAACACTTACACCACAAAACACACTGAAGCTAAATTGATGGAAGTGAGGAACAAAATCACTGCACCACTTCGCCACAAAACTTAATTGATAAACAATAACATGGAATGCTTACCAATCAATTTAAAAACTAAACGTTGCCACAAAAAAGGAAGAAAAGAGAAAAGCACCAATCCTTTGATGTGAAATATTGAGTTAGCCAAGCACTTTAAAAAATGAACAAGTGGTGCCTGCTAACGCCC
>JALJPK010000252.1 GCA_022968985.1 Pseudomonadales bacterium
GTTAAAAAATCACAAATCAGATCGAATTTGACTGTCAGGATATGAACAATTTCGAAACATTTTTCAGTAAACTATATTCAGATAATCATAAGACCATTAACTCAAACGTCAAACAGTCTTATATTGACGAAGCAGATATAGTCAATAGTTCATCACCAAGTCCTCAGATTTTGAATGACCCAATACTAATAGATGAAGTTAAATTGACCATTTCTTCACTCAAATCGGGCAAAGCGTCATCAATGGATATGATTAGCAACGAGCTTTTAAAATCTTTAAATAAATGCAATTTAGTTTTACTGACTAAATTATTTAACACATGTCTAGAAGTAGGATCTTACCCTTGGAATGTGAATGTGATTACACCACTTCATAAAAAAGGGTGCAAGGATGACCCGGACAATTACAGAGCAGTCGCAGTCAGCAGCGCCATTGGCAAACTTTTCTCCACAATTCTGTTAAATAGGTTGATTGAATTCCGAAACGAAAATTGTCCAGACCCTCCAAATCAATTAGGCTTTACAAAAAATGCGCAGACATATGATCATATTCTAACCATGCAAACAATCGCCTCGAAGTACAAGAAACTGAAAAAGAATGTTCATGCAGTGTTTGTAGATTTTAGAAAAGCATTTGACTCAGTTTGCCGACAGGCACTTTTTTATAAATTGGCTCAAAATGGCGTAACTGGAAAGTTTTATGAAGTTCTGCGTGATATGTACTCTAATTCGTATGCTCACATAAAATTATCAGGCTACATAAGCAATGCGTTTCAAACTAGAAAGGGGACCGAGCAGGGCCATCCATTATCTCCAGACCTATTCAAATTGTTTCTTGGAGATCTTTCGTCACTACTTGAATACAATAATTGTCCGACTCTCTCAAACATGCTCATCAGTCATCTGTTATGGGCTGATGATTTAATTCTCTTGTCTCTGGATGAAAAAACGGCCCAGTCTCAAATAGACCAGCTATCAAAGTTTTGTAAACAATGGGGTATTGAGATAAATAAGCTAAAAACTAAAAGAGTAATATTTGGCAGTAAAAATAAAAGAAATCCAAGTCAAAAACTTTTTATTAACGGGGAGATCCTTGAAACTGTTGAGAGTTACTGTTACTTAGGTGTAATTCTGCACGAATCAGGAAACTTTGCGATAGCTATAAACGATCTTAAAAATAAAGCCATGCGAGCGCTTTTCGGTCTGAAACGAACTGTTAATAGGACGAAATTATCTTTTAGATCACTCACGACTCTGTTTGACTCACTAATTAAGCCTATAATCCTTTACGGCGCACCTATATGGACGCCAACATTACCAATAATTAAAAATCTATCAGCGGCTGTTTTGTCACACCCTGTTATTCTTGAAGGCATTATTTCAAAAATTAACAGAATTTCATCCGAAAAAGTACACCAATTCTTTCTTAAGTGGGCATTAGGATCGCATAGGAAGGCCTCAAATATTGGCACTTTTGGTGAATCGGGTAGATACCCACTTATTTATCAATCTATTAAACTTACGCTTAGCTATTATCAACGTCTTAGCGGACTAGGTCAAGATAAAATTGTTTTCGCTGCTTTGCAAGAGCAAAAATCAATGAAGCTACCTTGGTATAAAAATATTGAGGCATTGATGAAAATCGACGAGATTTATAACCAAGATCATGTATCAGCATTCCTGTCAAAACAGCATCCAAATCCTAGAACATCTGAGAACCCCACAAATAACACTAACAGTTCGAACAGTATTAATTTGTCGTTTATCAAAAATTTAGCAAAGCTAAAACCAATTAAACCATTACCTAGCAAACAATTCAGACCTTTTAATGTTTTAAAAACTCTGAGAGAGCACTTCAGAAATTGCTGGGAGCACGATAAATCCAAATCACCCAAATTAGCTTTTTATCACTTAATCAAACAAAATTTCCAAAAGGAGCCTTACTTAGATAATATCAAAAATGTATCAAATCGATATAGAACCACTCGCCTGCGGATCAGTGCTCATGATTTTGAAATCGAATCCGGTCGTTATAAAAATATCCCAAGAGCGGAACGTCTCTGTAAATGGTGTCAATTAAGTTTATCTGGTAAATTTATTGAGGACGAAAGCCATGTGCTTTATATTTGTGATCTTTATGGTGAACTGAGAACAAAATTAATTAACTCTTTAAACAAATCACCAATCACCGATGATTCATCTTCCACATTTTCATATCCACACATCAGCAGTCCCCATGTACTTGAAAATTCACTCATGAAACTCTTATCCCCAAATGTAACCATTAATTTTGATGAAAGTGACCCACTGTTGCATCATCATATAATCACGAATGCAAACTCAAACTCATCCAAACGGCGTTCCTACATTATAAATGCGATCGGTTCCTTTATTGCGAAATGCTTCGACAAGCGTTGGTCATTTTTGGCAGACTTATCAACACGAAAACCTGGAAGCGCAATCTAAAATGCGAGTGCGACAAGATAATATTAGTATTACGTTTCTACCCCCTGATATTCGAGTAAATAAGATATGATCACGCGTTACGAAGCGAGCTTGCTTGCCTGTAGGCCAGGTGAGCCTGGATAAGATCTTGCGTAATGCGTGCCATTGATTACTAGGTTATCTTTTCCATTTTCTGGAAATCTAAATGTTGGGGCAGATTGTCATTGTCAACTAAACCATGTTCACATAACACTGACTAATTTATTCCAAAGTTTGAGTGAAATTGACTAATATTACTACCAATACCATTTCTAATTATCAAGAAATTATATATTCTGCCAATGCGGGTGTTTGTATGGGTTTAATTATAATATTTTTAACAAGTACTGAGACTATTATAATAAAGCGTTCATAATAAAGCGTTCAGGTTGAATTAGCTCGATTTTTTTTTCAAATTCCTGATTACGAAAGAACATAATATTAAATTTTATACGCCAGGAACAAGTA
>JALJPK010000253.1 GCA_022968985.1 Pseudomonadales bacterium
CTACTGTAGGGTTTGCTTCAACACCGGGAAATTCTGTCCATGTGTGCTCTTTCAGTGCGTCAGAAACTTGGTCATAAACGCCATTTTTCTTAATAGACCCACCACCGTAAATCACAAGTACTTTTTTATCTTTTGGGATAGACGTTGCGATAGTCTCAATTTGACTTTGGCCAAAATGGATTTGAGTTGGGTTAACATAAGAGAATTTCATTGTATGTCCTTTTATTTTGATTTGTTCAATAAGTGCATATTACTATTTTAAATTAGATTAAAAAAGGCGGTTTCCTCCATTTTTATTGCCTATTACTCTAATGTTGCGTATTTTAATAAATAGGTGATGAGTTGATATTTTAAGGGCTACGATGAATTCTCTTGGCAATTTGATGCAAATATATGCGGATAAGTTTGATCTTAATGAGTTGGAAGGCATGACAGAAACCGCTATTTCTGGAGTGTGGTTTTATCGTAGTAGCCAAGGCAATCAGCGTCAGCCTTTTGTGTACCAGTCGGGAATAATCGTCATGGGGCAGGGACGTAAGCATATACATATAGGTAATCAGCCGGTGCATTATGGGCCTGAAGACTATTTGGTGGTTGGTGTGCCAATGCCATTGGAGTGCGAAGCGTTACCTGAGAATGGCGTGCCATTGTTAGGCTTAACCATTAATGTGGATCCAACGTTGTTACACCGTTTGGTGAATGAATTGGAAGCAGCATCTTTTGAGCATGCACCTAGAAGTAAACAAGAAACATGCGGATTAAGCTCAGTCAAAATGGCCACACCTATGCTAGACAGTTGTAAGCGTTTAATGGTGGCATTACATTCTGACCTAGATACTAAAATGTTGGGTGAGTCATTGGTAATGGAAATCGTGTATCGAGCACTTGTAGGATCAGAGGGGCATGTATTGTTTGATTTAGCCCATCACGATGGGCAATATGCAAGGGTGGCGAAAGTCCTGACTAAAATGCACCAAAATTATTCAGAAGGACTCACGGTTCAATATCTGGCAGAAGAAGCCAACATGAGTGTCTCTGCATTCCATTTAGCATTTCGCAAAGTGACTTTAGAATCACCAATGCAATATTTAAAGAAAGTGCGTTTAAATAAAGCCAAAGAGCTGATCCAACGAGAGGGTTTAAGAGTGAGTGATGCCGCAAGATTAGTGGGGTATTCCAGTTCTTCGCAGTTCAGCCGTGAGTTTAAGCGTCATTTTAATATGACACCAAAAGGCAGCACTTATTAATATGGTAATTACTTGTCTTAAATAGAGACCAGTAATTGCTTGATCAACTTAAAATTTAGCCGCGTGCACTAAACTGCAACTATATGTTTACAGATAACAGAAATTTTTTTAATAAATAACTTTGACTTTTATTTTAGATTCTATAGAGTGTGCCTCAGCAAGAAAGCCTTTTGTTTACATTCTCCATTTCGTTGTTTTATTCATAATACCTCGCTCTGTAGTTTTTAAGTTCCAGTTTTTTGTACGCTATTCAAGCCTATTAAGGCAAATTAAATTAAAATACAGGTATTATTATGTCTAAAGTTCAAGGTACGGTTAAGTGGTTTAACGAAGCTAAAGGTTTTGGTTTCATCGAGCAAGAAAATGGCCCAGATGTATTCGCTCACTTCAGCGCTATCGCTAGCGAAGGTTTCAAAACTTTAGTTGAAGGCCAAAAAGTAGAATTCACTGTAGGCGAAGGTCAAAAAGGCCCGAATGCAGAAAACATCGTAGCTATCTAGTTTGCTATGTATTCAGTTCTGATATGAGCTGAACAAATATTAAAGAATGGTAAACCTTTGCGGGTTTGCCATTTTTTTGCCTGTTCAATCACAACATGCTTATTAAATGAATAGATTCTGCTCAAATTCTAACAAACGTTTTTTAATGACAATCCACCCCCGTAGCGACTCGTTCACCAAAAAAACATGCCAGTTAACTGGGCTTTAGTTTGTTTTATTTTATCGCTGCAGTAGACTTTATTCATCACAATACACTTACACTCCCTATACTAAGAATGATGCTGTCACACATTATTAAGCGTGCGCTGTAATATAAGGATGTATTATGCTCAATCCAAGAGAAGTGAAGACCGTTGCCGATGCCAAACATATTATTGAACAACGTGGTTTAAGCCATATCAAAGTAGGTTTGTTTGATACTGACGGTATTATGCGTGGTAAGTATATGAGTAAAAATAAATTCTATTCTTCTCTTGATAGTGGTTTTTCATTTTGTGATGTGGTTTTAGGCTGGGATGCAAAAGATCAGCTTTACGATAATGTTGAATACACAGGATGGCATACTGGCTATCCCGATGCTCCCGTGCGTATTTTACCTGAGACTTGTCGCAATTTACCTGCCGAAGGCGATATGTTGTTATTCATTGCCGAGTTCTGCGACCAAGCCGAAGCGATTTGTCCTCGAGGTACGTTACGGCGGGTATTAGAGCGTGCCGATCGTATGGGCTTTGATGTCATCGCTGCTTTTGAATATGAATTCTTCATGTTTAAAGAGACACCAGAATCAGTACGAGAAAAAGGCTATAAAAATCTAACGCCACTGACCCCAGATTATTTTGGCTACTCCATGATCCGTAATTCAGTGCATGCCGATCTACATCATCAAATCATGGCCCTAGGTGAAGAGATGGACTTTCCATTAGAGAGTCTGCATACCGAAACTGGCCCTGGGGTATTAGAAGCGGCTATTGCTTATGGTGGTGCGCAAGATGCTGCAGATAAAGCGGCATTATTCAAAACCTTTATTAAAGTCTGGGCACAACGTAATAATCTGATGGCTACCTTTATGGCGAAATGGTCCAGCGATTGGCCGGGGCAAAGTGGTCACATCCATATTTCGTTAAAAGATAAAAATGGTAAGGCGGTGTTCCACGACCCCAAGAATGCGTACAACATGAGTGATAC
>JALJPK010000254.1 GCA_022968985.1 Pseudomonadales bacterium
GACACCTAACACTTGGCTGGTGTTCGTTCCTCACGGTAGATTATAGCCAAGTATTATTTGCCGCTTATTGCGGCGTTCAGGCTGTAGAAAAATTAAAAAACCACTGATTTTATAGTCGTTTTTTAGTAAAATAGACATAAATCCGCTGTTTATGTATTTATGTCTAATTTTATCCCCACCAATTTAAACCAATCCCTCTTTTTCGATTTGAATTACCTAGAAGTATTAGGTGATGACACCTTTGAATATTTTTTGTATCAACTCCTAGAAACTGAAATAGATCTATCTGCTTTTTATGATATTTATAAAAATAATAAAGTGGGCAGAAAGGCTTATCACCCCGCATTGTTATTGAGAGTTATTTTTTATGCATACTATCGTGGAATGATTTCCAGTCGAGAAATTGAACGCGCTTGTAAAACAGATTTAAAATTCATCGCACTCGCAGCTGGTACTCAACCTCATTTTACAACGTTAGCCAATTTTGTCAGCACGCATAGCGAGACTATGAAAGATTTATTTCATCGTATTTTATTAATTTGTGATCAGAGTAATTTAATTGGTAAAGAACACTTTGCAATTGATGGCTGTAAGATTGCCTGTGATGCTTCAAGACAATGGAGTGGTACCCATAAAGAACTGGCTAAGAAATCTGACAAATTAAAAAAGACAGCCAATAGAATAATTGAAAGACACAAAGATAATGACTCTGATAAATCAGATGGCAATGGTCAGCACAAAGAAGAAAAACAAAAAATTGAAACCTTGTTGATGAATGCTAAAAAGATAGATGATTTTTTAAATACCAATGAAAAACGAATTGGCGTCGGTAAGCAAAAAAACGAAGTACAAAGCAATATTACCGATAATGAGTCTGCCAAAATGAAAACCAACAAAGGTATGACTCAAGGTTATGTATGTGTAACCGTTGCTGATGATAAGCGTCAAATCATAGTTAATGCAGATTCTTATGGAATGGGTACAGAGCACACGACTTTAATTCCATCTATAGAGGGTATTAAAAAATATTTAGGTAATGATGTTTTAGATTCTGCTGTGATAACTGCTGATACAGGATTTTCAAGTGAATCGAATATGAAGTATATATTTGAGAATAAAATTGATGCAGTCATACCAGATAATCAATATCGAAAGCGCGATGAAAAATTTATTAAATCAGAAACCTATAATGAAAAACAAGCCGAGCGAAATAATGAAAGGATCGATACAAAATCTAAAAATAAATATAAAGCCTCAGTATTTAAATTCGATAGTGAGCTAAATACTTGTGTCTGCCCTAATAATAAATCAATGCGTTATATGGGTGATCATTACGAAACAACAGCAGGATTAAATAAACGGTTTGTAGGTGAATTAAAAGATTGTCGAAACTGCCCGTTACAACAAAAATGTATGCATAACCCGGTTAAAGAAAAAGGCAGACAGGTATCATTTTTAAGGGATGATAAACGAACTGTGAAGTTCATGGACATTATGAAAGAAAAAATCGATAGTGCAGCAGGTCGACGAATATACAGCAAACGAATGTGGACGATCGAACCCGTATTTGGCAATATTTGCAGTAATAAGAAGCTGTCTAAGTCGAATTTACGTGGTAAAACCAAAGTGAATGGTCAGTGGCTAATGTATTGTATGATTCATAATTTAGAGAAGTTATGGAAGTATGGTGAAAGAGAATTGATGGCCTAACGGTGCGATATCGAAGATGTGTTACACAAGCCCTTTGATATCATTGGGTTTCAAGGTTATTTATTTGAAGCTGCCATCTTTTTATTATTATTCATAAAAAATTAAAAAAATATAAATCTGGAAAATAACGATTCAAAATTGTTCTGAGAATGAATATACTATTTGGAATTAAATTAATTAAAAATGAGAGTTGTGAAAAGTTAATTTTTCTACAGCCTCGTTATATGGCACGATGAAATGATTTACCCAGTTAAATTTAAATTGATATTTCTAATCAAATTGGTTGTCGAATATTTCGGGTTAGCGAGAAGCTAATTAAAATTTAATTGCCTGTCTTAGTTTTTCCATTTGTCTTTCTTCTAAATAACATGACTAAATTTTAAAATTTCATGTGAGCATAAAGCTTTGTGAGTTATACTTATCAGCAAGTTTGAATGTGTGACTCATTATGGGTTCCATATAACAAAGCAAATTAAAATCGACGCAAAACACTCCGCTTTCTTTGTGTTTCGCTTCGCGAAGTTTACACAAAAAAAGCTCCGCATTTCGCGCGGTTTATTTGGGCGTTAGATTCCAAGAATACATCATGCGTAAATTTATCAATGTAAATAAAAAAGATCAGTTAATACTTGAAAATCAGTTCTCTGAGTTATTAAACATAGCGAATGGAGAGCCGACAGACAATTATTATTTCTTGGCTGTATCCGTTTTTGATCATTGGCTAGATTATGATGAATCAATGGAACTTCTTCACTTAACTAATAAAGAAGAATGCATACGTCGGTGTAATTTATTTAATGATTTCAACAAAATTATTATTGAAAATACGAGTATCTCAACTTTTAGATTTAAAGGTCGTTATAGTGAAAATACGATATTTAAGAAATTTACATCTGATTCTTCTAAGTACGATTATATGACACAGAAAGATAATGGTGAATATTGCGTTGTACTCCCAGATATTGGTGCAATATACTTAGAGGGTTACGATGATACTAATATTTTTTATTTTACCGACTCAAGTGTAAAGCCCATTATTGAAAATTGGGCGAAAGATTCTGGCCTTTACTGTTTGACTAAAAAGTAATCTAACAAAACTAATTAAAACCGACGCAAAACACTCCGCCTTCTTTGTGTTTCGCTTCGCGAAGTATACACAAAGAAG
>JALJPK010000255.1 GCA_022968985.1 Pseudomonadales bacterium
CTGTAAATAAAATTCACTATGTAAGCTCTAATTGAGTCAAATTTTTTGATGCCGATCTCGCATTCACCTAAGTGACTACGGACCGACTTTTCGACTTCAACCAGTGCCCACACAAATTGTTTTTTAACTTTTTAAAGAACGTTGCTAAAGCGTTTACACAAAAACTTAAAAAGTCGTTTGCTTGAAGTTGCTTTAGCGAGGCGCGCATTATATAGAAATACGAACCTTTGTCAACACTTATTCTATTTTAATTATTGTTTATTATAAATTTAACACAACAATTTCAATTACTTAGAAGACATTCTAAATGAATAATCACTTACATTACAGAATATTTATTTTTGGTATCCAACATTTATGATCGATCAAACTCATTAAATAATAGTGCTGTTTTTTAGTTTAACCACATCCATGTGGTTATTTTTTGTATTACAATCTATTACTTAGCTAAATTCTTTTGCTCTTCCCCAAACACCTTAAATACCTGAAGCATTCTTGGCAGCAAAGTCAATGAACCTAATAAAGCAATTAACATTGCAATAGCGGTCAGCAAACCAAAATAGATTGTTGGCTTAAAGTTTGATAGTACCAATATTGAGAAACCTGCAATAATAGTTAACGATGTATAAAACATCGCTCTTCCGATAGTGGCATGACTTCTAAAAACCGCTTTTTGATAATTACGATCAATTGCAAACTCTTGCGTGAACCTGACGATATAGTGGATTGTATTATCGACCGCAATACCGATTGTGATCGAAGCAATAGTAATAGTCATCATGTCTAAAGGAATTCGCATCCACCCCATCACACTTAATACAAAACCTGCCGCTAATAAATTGGGCACCATTGCTATTATCGCAAGTTTTATATTTCTAAATAAAACCAAGAACATAATCATAATACCAGCAAACACTGCACCTAAAGTCAGTATCTGTGATTCAAAAAGACTTTGCAGCATATTATTATATAAAACCATCATACCTGAGATTTTAACAGTTCCTTCTTTTGTCGATACGATCTCATTTAAATCTTTTTGGATTTTAACTAATAGGTTAGCTCGATTTAAAGTAGGCGAGGAATCAATCATACGCACATTAATACGGGCTTGATTCTGCTCAACACTGATATATGGATAAATAACAATTTCTCTAAATTCTTCAGGTATTACTCCATACAATAAAGCTAACTGTAAGGTAGTAAACGTTTCGCCATCGTTAAAACCTTCTGCTATTTCGATCATAGTTGCTAAAGAAATCACTTTACCAGTATGCTCAAGAGAATCTAGATACTGATGCACTTTTTTGATAGTAGCGACCCGCTCTTCGGTAAACCAATACTTTTCAGGATCAATATCAGTCACAAAATCATCAGCAAAACCCAATACAACGTCACTCTCTAAAAAATCTTCATCTAGGAAGTCTTCATCTATAAATTCATCTTGATTTTCAAACACCAACAATTCAACCACTGTCTTTTTAGTAATATCAGGCCCAGCAGGAAAATCAATGATTACTTCTAATGGTGTAGTACCTCCAAGACGTTGATCAATTACTGTCATACCTTGATAAATTTCAGTACTTTCATCGAAATAATCAATAAAACTATTTTCAACAATTAATTTAGAGGCCCCAATTACAGTAAAAGCAAACATTAAAACAGACACCGCCAAAACTGCACCGCCAAAGCGCAGAGTTAAGCGAGCCAGAAAACGAGTGACTTTGTTTTTACCCTCTTTTTCAATATTTTCAGGTTTTTCACCGATCAACATCATAACAGCTGGAAATATTATAAATGTTAATGTAAATGAGGCTACAATCCCTAATGTCATCATCCAACCAAAATTAATTACAGGACGAATACCACTAACAATTAATGACATAAATGCCACACCAGTAGTCAAACACATATATAAACAAGGTACAAAAACTTGCTCCAAAGTTTTTCTCACACGCTCGATATGACTAATAGACTCTCTAGCGTAAATTTCTCGATATCGTACAATCAAATGAATACACATAGAAAGTGTTAGGATTAATAATAACGATATGAAATTAGATGAAATCACAGTGACCTGCCAATGCAATATCCCCAATAAACCTATCATGCTATATACCACAGCCGCACAGCATATTAGAGGTATTAATACCCAACGAACCTTTCTAAATATCAGCCATAACATACCAATCAAGAAAATCAGGACACCTATTCCAAAATTAATTAAATCATTTCGTACATAACGAATAATGTCATCAATAATCATCGGGGCACCACCAAGATGTATCTCAGCATCCTCTTGATATTTCACTAAAATCTCACGAACATCCTTGATCAATTGACGGGTTTTTAGCGATTGTTTTTTGTTATGCTCTTTTATTATTTGAGTTGCACCTTCAATACTTTCTTCAAGACTCTTACTTGGCTGCTCTTCAAATAAATCATAATAGGTTTGACGAGCAGCTAACAACTCCTCTTTCACTGTATCAATAGGAAACTTAATTTGCATTGCAGTCGTATTTTCATCAAGATTCAATAACATGTTGACGTACAATGGACTATTAGCTAATTCTTTTTTTGCCAGTTCAATGTCGGCTTCAGGATCTTCAAGTGTTTTGATATTATCAACGAGTTGATCGAGTTTCACTGGAGGGTTAGATAAAAGCGGAACATCCATAACCGAAATAACCGAATCAATACCACTGACTTCTCTCAGCTCATTTCTTAATTGAGTTAAATTAGCTAACGACTCGACAGAAAATAATGGTGCTTGCGGCGTATAAGTTAAAACCAAAAACTCTTGTTGCCCATAACGCTTGGACAACTCCCGAAAAT
>JALJPK010000256.1 GCA_022968985.1 Pseudomonadales bacterium
TTGATGTGGCCGCCTACGCAGTGATGAGTAACCATTACCATATTGTTCTGGCCATTCAAAAAGACGAAGCAATGGCCTGGAGTACACGAGAAGTGATTGAACGCTGGCATAGATTATACTCAGGTACGCATTTAACTCGTGAGTTTTTAGCTGGTAAAAACTTGGAAATAGCTGAATTAGAATCTGTAGAAGACAAAGCAGAAATTTGGCGGGAGCGTTTGTATGAAACGAGTATGTTGCTAGAAAAGCCAATCATGAAGATGAGTGTAAAGGGCGTTTTTGGGAAGGGCGTTATAAGTGTCAAGCGTTATTAGATGAGAATGCGATTTTAAGCTGTATGATGTATGTGGATCTAAATCCGATTCGAGCCAAAATGCATAATAAAATCGAAACCTCGCAATACACTTCAATAAAAAAACGTTGCCAACAAGCTAAAAAAACAAGCAAACCAAACTCCCAAACACAACAAGTGAAAGAGTTATTGAATTTTGCGGGGAAACCTAGAAAAGAAATGCCAAAAGGTATTCCTTGTGAATTAACCACCTATTTAGAGTTAATAGATTGGACAGGAAAACGAATTAAATCAGGCAAGCGAGGGAATATAGGCGCAAAAGCCTCTTCATTTTTAAGCAAGTTAAATATTGAGCCCGATAGTTGGCTGATATCAGTTGATAATTTTTCAGGAAGGTTTGGCCGATTAGTTGGTATGATGCAATCTTTGGAAGATAATTGGCATCATTTTGATATAAAAATTTCAATGCGAAAGTTAAATTGTAAATCCTTATTTGGTTAATTTTCTTAAATTTCAGATAATAACAATATAGTATCAAACAGAGTCTAAATTCTGGGTACTACCCTGCCAGAAGTTCAAGTAAAGCAGAAAAATACTAAAGAAATCGTTTATAATCACCAATTAAAAATTCATTGAGTCATGAAAACTAAAACCAATATAAATTCTATATTGAAGCTGGCACTTTTCTTCAACGTAGTCTCTTGTTTCATTACTCTTTAAAGCCTCCTTTCTTTTCTTGTTTGATAAATTCCATTTATATTCATCATGAGCCACTTGGCAATAATACATATCACCAAAAGATGTACGTAAATGTCTTTTAATCTCCCTGCTAATAGTTGAGTGGGATCTGTTTAAGAATTGGGCTATCTTCCTAATACTATTACCTAATTGTAAGTGATGCATTCGGTAGATAACTTGTCGTTCATACAATGATAAATGATTATATTCTTGTCCCATATTCCACTCCTTAATAAGTGAAGTTATTATAGAGTGGTGCACTTGATTATTGAATACGGGCCAGTTATTAATTGCGTTTAAGTTATGGATGTCCTTAGTTAACGTTTAAGTTATGGATGTCCTTAGTTAAAAAGATACCGTCGTAGCTGAACAACTTTAGAAAATAATTAATGGTGTTAAATTAAGTGTTGTATGAGTAATATTCTAAACATACAGCCAAAAAATACAAACACAAAACATACTTAAAACATTTGTAATACAATGTAAAAACAATAAACAATTTAATTTTCATAACTATTAATCATCCGCTAAAGAAAATTAAAATCCCTAAATTTTAATACCCTCATAATTAAAAACACGACATGCAAATCATTAATTTAAAACATACAAATGCCTAAAATTACAGTAAAATAGTGAAATGAATTTTTTGACATTTATGATGTGACTTTAAAGGCAAACACATCACCTCCACAAGAAAATAAGCCTAGTTAAGGTATACAACTGCTTATTTGACCGATTATCAGGCAAAGGAAAATTATGATCGACTTCCATTTTAAATCTAATGCATACAGTGACGAAGATACCTTTAGGGTGTTGTCATTTAATGGCACTGAAACCATGTCTAGATTATTTGAATTTTCAATTAATGTGGTTTCGCAAAGAGCAGATATTGATTTTGCTGTGATGGCCACGGAAGGTGTTCAATTAAGTATCAAGGGCAGAGGTACTGATGAACCTCGTTATTTTAACGGTATGGTGAAAAACTTACAGCTTACAAATCTAAGAACTGGTGGGTTGTTTGAATACCAACTTACGATGGTGCCTAGATTATGGATGAAAACCAAAGTAGAACAAAATCGAGCATTTTTAGATAAAAGTTCACTTGAAATTATTCTTGATGAGTTAAAAAATACCGATTTTCAAGATGGACACCCAATATTGTCGGATGATGATCATGAAGGCTTAATTGATTCTGAATATGATAAAAGAGAATACACCGCACAATACAACGAAACAGATTTTAACTTCATATCACGTTTGATGGAACACGAAGGTATTTTCTATTTTTTTGAACATGACGAAGACAAAGAAAAGTTAATTATTGCAGATGGTCATGGTGATTTATACAGTATTGATGGTACGGAATCGGATGCAGTTGTGCCTTTTAATGCCGATAAAGAAGGCAGCAGTTTCGACAAATTGGTTGTGTATCACTTTACGCGTTTTCAAACACATTATCCTAAAGATCTAATTGTATTGGATAAAAATGAAAATAGACCCGATTTACCTCTTCAAAAATTCATTGATTTAAGCGCAGAATCTGAATCAGGTAAAAGTTTCCCTGGTTTGGGTCATGTTACTGAATACGCTAAAAACTATAAAACCCCTGAAGAATTAGAACGAATTGTAGTGGTGCGTAATGAGGAATACTTATGTCAACAAGGTACCTCTAGCGGCAATGGAAATAATTTTAAATTCTGTGCGGGTGCGCATTTTACATTTGAAAATTGTTTTAGAGATGATTTTGATCAAAAATATTTATACACTTC
>JALJPK010000257.1 GCA_022968985.1 Pseudomonadales bacterium
CGCCTTCTTTGTGTTTCGCTTCGCGAAGTATACACAAAGAAGGCTCCGCGTATTTGCGCGGTTTATTAGAGCGTTATGTGAGCGAGGTATTAAATGTCTTATAAATTAAAGTCTATATCCGTAGCAGAACTTGAATCAATGCATACTGGATCATTAATGAGCAGGCGAAAGGCTCTGTTAAAGTGTGAAGAATCTTTCGAATTATCGGATCAAGTTGGTTACAACTCTCCTATAAATGATGGAATCACAATCGAATTTAAAGATTCCAAAGTTTGGAAGCAAGCATATCAGGATTTAAAAAATATACTTTCAACACGAGAAAATATACTAAACAAACAAGAACGGAAGGAAATAAGGCAAGTTAAAGCAAAATCCAGAAAATGAATAATTCACATAATAATTTTTTTATAGGAATATATGAAAAAAACTAAAGTAACCATAATTATCACTTTGGCTCTCGCTCAGGTATTTATAGGATTTGGTATTCTTTCTGCATTTGCTCATTTCTCTCCTGATTATATGTGTTCTATCGCAGAACAGCTTCAACCAACAGCAGATAATGAACTGTTATTAGAATCTTTAATGAGAACATGTAGTGGATATTCTCAAACTTCTAAAAGTATTATTAGTAATGTTTCAACATACGCATTGATTTCTATATTTCTTAGTATAGTTACTTTAGTGGTTGGTATACTGTTACTTGATAAAATAAAAATGTTAAAATCACATAACAAGGCCATGCAATCCGACTCCGTTTATTGCTGGTTTTTAGGCTATCCGCTTCGCGAATTTTAGCCTAAAACCCACCAATAAACTCCACGGTTGATGGCAGGCGTTATGTGAGGGCGTAGAGAATGAATTATGGTAAAATTAAATTTATATACTTTCTTGTTATTATTAACATCAAATTATTTATTTGCAGAATTATCTGATGATAATCCTATACAAATTGTGGAGTTAGAATTGAGAAGTGAATCTTTAAAAAACAAATGGGATGAAATAAATTCCAAAGATTTCGACTCATTGACAAAAAATGAACGAATTTGGTTTACGATTGAACCACTATTAGCACTTGGTATTTTGGATCAATATATTAATTATGGCGGAGAATATAACTCTGAAACAATTGAAGATCTTGGATTTTTAGGTGAGACAGAAATAATAAATTTAATGTTAGAAATCAATCGAAAATTTAAAAATGGAGTTCCAGAAGATATAGACGAACGGAATGATGAGTTAATGGAAATGAATGAAGAATTTTTAGAACGTATAGATAAAAAATTTTGGAGCTTATCTAAAGAGGTCGAGGTGAGGTTTGAAAACTTTATATCGCTAAATTTCAACTAAAATCACATAATAAATAAGGATAGGTTGCGCGAAGCCGCAACTTAATCCTATTGTTGTACAAGCCCGGTTCTTATTTATAGTGTATTTCTAAATTGATTTTCAGTTGTGCTGTCCATTTTAGTTTTTCCTTTTTATTCTAAATTTCTTAGGTTGAGTTTCTGCCTACTTATTTCAAAGCACCGATTTTAAAGTGATTCTTACTCAATTATTCATAGATTAACCATTTACCTCAATATAATAATGCAAACCATCCCTACATTTTATCTCCCTTTTTTTACGTCTCGACCTTTCGTTTTTTGGCTTTAATAAATCTACAAAATGTCATTAACTCACCGCAACACGGGCAGCTTACTACGGCTTTAAATTTTTCGATTAACTCTGGTAATTGCACCCTTAGCATCAATTGCAACTTCTTGACTGTTAGGTTATTTGATCCATGCAAAAGACCATAATTTCTTACTCGCTGAAACCCTTTTGGTAAAACATGTTGCATGAGCCGAAGCAAAAATTTCAAAGCAGGTTCTTTCATATAGACGTATTTTTTTGTCTCACTGTCTTTGTATTTCCAAGTTAATTGTCCATCTTTAAGTTCAAGTAAATTCTTTTCACTAAACACACCTCGATATAAATAATGCGATAAATATTTTAAAGCCGATGCGCCATTTCCCGTTTTCTTGCAATGGGTAACCCATTTTTTAGGATACGTTTGTTCGCATGTTATGTTTGATTCTTTAAGTGCATCTATAAACTTCCCCCGAAATACACTGGCTAAATTTTTTCCGCTAAATAAGTATTTCTTTCGTTTTACTCGCCATTTTTTATCGTTTGATAACGAACCTGCTGGCACCATTAAATGCACATGTGGGTGATAGCTTAGGTTTCTTGCATGTGTATGCAGTACCGCCGTTACGCCTAATTGTCCCGCTAGATTTTTATCATTTTTGGAAAACTCTTGCACGGTTGCGACCGCTTGTTTCATTAATATCGCGTAAATTTGCTTGTCGTTTTGTTTGGCCACCCACCTTAATTCGAAGGGTAATGTAAACGTCACCATAAAATAATCGACTGGCAGTAACTTTTGTTGCTGTCGGTTCAACCAGTTCTGGTTGTCTTTAAATCCACACTGAGGACAAAACCGGTGACCACAACTGTGATTCACATACACATGTTGATGACAATCATTACACTCATAATCTAGCTGCCCTGATTTTTCAGTTTTGCATGACAGCATTTGATGAATCGCCCATTTTTGCTCAAGTGTGATGTTTTTATTCATTAATTCAGATTGGTATTGTCTGAATAACTCAATGAGTTTCATGGTTGTCTTCCTTGTTTTGCTCTTTATTATTTTCTGTACGCCAATC
>JALJPK010000258.1 GCA_022968985.1 Pseudomonadales bacterium
ATCCTGGCGTATTTTCAGCACAATGCAATCCATATACACGATGGGATAAACAGGATCTAGCGGGCGATTTTGCCATTCGATGACTTTTTCGATCACTGAATTGGTGACTTGTGAAACTAATCCAGCAGAAATGTCAGCACCATACATTTCTTGGAATGATGCCACTATGTCCCTTGTGCTCATCCCTTTTGCATAGAGGCACAATATTTGATCGTCCATGCCAGTAATGCGGGATTGTCCTTTTTTAACTAGCTGAGGCTCGAAGATCCCGTTGCGATCACGAGGCGTTTGTAGCTCGATCTCACCATGAGTGCCTTTTAGTGTTTTTGAGGAAAAGCCATTACGACTATTGCCACTGTGGTGGCCTGTAGTGTCATTTTTATCGTAACCAAGGAAATGATTCATCTCACCTTTTAGAGCAGCTTCTACCGTCAATTTAGTGAGAAAGGCGCTTAATTGACTAAGGTCTTCGGGAGTCTTTAGATCTTTAGCGAGTTCTTCTGCCATCGCTTGGAGTTTTTTGTGGTTCATTAAGTTGCTCATAATTATACCTTTTGAATAGGTTATAGATTATGAGCAGTTACACAATTACTTTTACAGCCTCTATAATCGTGACAACAAAGAAATATATGGATTGATCTCTGATGTTTTTAACTTTTGAAATATTTCTTCAAATATTTTATCGTTTTCAGGGCTTCGTTTTAATAATTCGGCGTTGCCTCCCTGATAATACTCTGTAATATCAACAAGAACTTGAAGCCATTTAACCACACTCTCATTTTCTGGAATCCAACCAATTAGATCGAAATATTCTTTTTGTAAATGCAATGACTCATCACATAACCCGTGAAGAGTAATAGGATACATAAACAAAAACCTAACAAACTCTTCCAGCAATGCCCCTGCCCAATTCAAAAGATCTGCATCACTTACCGCTTTCTCTACTCGTTTATCGAGAATGCTCTTTTGATAATGGTAAACAGCATTCCTGCAACGTTTTACTGTTAAAAGATAATCACCATATGCTGACAATAGCTTGTCAATTCTTTCGTCCGGAATCGTCAGACTCTCCCAGCCTTCTATAACCACGTATAGCGATGCCAACCATTGGCTGCTATATATAAAATACCTAATGCCACTATCATCATTCTCAACATTCTGATAGAAATTAACCCGCTCTATCTCAGAACGGTAAACATATTTACCCCAAGAAACCGTTTCGAATAATTTATCTTCCATTGGCGCTCAATCAAATCTCATATTGTGCATAACAGCTTAATTGTGAAAGGTCTCATTTACGCTCATTTGATATCCATTTTAATATCTAATTGGTTTTTAATATATTTTTAAAATAGTGTATGTTCTTTTCGAAACGTCTCGTTTTTTACAAAATCATCAGCGCACTATCAACTTTAAAAGCGTCCGTAAACGACTGAATTATAATAAATTCAAACATATCACTTTGTTGTAAAACGCGCCACTAGAAACTAACTTAGTCTCCCAGGATGAGCAAAGCTAAAAGGACACGCTTTGTACTAAAAGCGTGTGTTAATAAAATAACTAAGCCTATCATTCTAAAGATAATTTAGTTTTCACCTTTGAAAGTGCGCACGCTTTCATTGTAATATCGCTGAAAGCGTGACTTTTTTACGCTATTAATATCATTGATCAGTACGAAGTAGCTCCACGTAGGTCTTCCACTTCGTATCATTTCCAGCCATTCATCTACGAAATAACCTTCAACTTGCCAGCAACACTAAACTTAATCTGCAAGACCACAGAAAATCTGACCTTGCAGCAGCCTAACTTATTCGCCTAATACCAACCCTTCACGGCGTGGATCCGCAGCACCGATGAGCTTGCCATCTTGCAATAAAATGGCCTGTAATCCTGAAGTGAGATCTCTCACATTGACTTTAAAGCCCATTTTCTCCAGCGACGCTTTAAAATTTTCGGCACTGGTGCCTTTCTCTAAATCATAAGTGCCAAAGCGGTTGATTAGATGAGGAAGATTAATCGCCTCTTGAATACCCAAGCCCCAATCTAAATGGGCAATGATAGTGGTGGCGACATAACCGATGATTCTCGATCCACCGGGTGAACCTATGACTAGGTAAGGTGCTGAGTCTTTCATCACTATGCTCGGTGACATTGAAGAGCGTGGACGCTTGCCCGGCTCTAGGCGGTTGGCTATCGGGTAGCCGTTTTTGTGGGCGGCAAAGGAGAAGTCAGTCAATTCATTGTTGAGTAAAAAGCCGTTAGTCATCAAACGCGAGCCAAAACCATTTTCGATGGTGGTGGTCATTGAGACGATGTTGCCCTCTTTATCAACAATCACAAAATGACTGGTAGATGGGAACTCAATAGACTCATCATCCGCGAGCGCTATTTTTGGCGTATTGATCCATGCGGGGTGATCAGAGCTGCGCGACTGGCCAGGTAATCGGCTGCCAGTAAACCTTGCGGCATCGGCACAAAATCGCTATCTGCCATGTAACGACCACGATCCGCAAAGGCCAGACGACTAGCATCACCAATAATTTGCCAAGCTTGGGGGTTATCTTTACCCATCGCAGACAAATCAAACTGATTGGCGATACCCAGTATTTGACCGACGGTTAATGCCCCGGAACTAGGCGGGCCCATGCCACATACTGAGTATTGACGATAGGGCGCGCAGGTCGCTGGGCGCTCTTTTACCTGGTAAAT
>JALJPK010000259.1 GCA_022968985.1 Pseudomonadales bacterium
TCCAAATGTTAATAAACACCTTTTGTATAAGGGCTCTAGGTGGTTTTATTAAATAATAAAAATATTAAATGACAGTATCACAGTCTATTAAATTTATGCCAAATTCATACTGATTCTCAAGCTCTATACTATTGTGTATCAGAAAAATATTGGGTGGTTTATGAAAATTTTTTTTGGCATTATTGTTGTAATTTTGTGTAGCACTCAAGCATTTAGTCAAAGTGCTTATACCGCATCAAACGATGACTTCAGTGCAGTGCCTGTATTGTTATCGAGATCCTCCACCCCTTTAGTTATGTTAGCTATGAGTGTAGATCACCAATTATTTGTTAAGGCTTATAGTGATTATGCCGACAATGACGGCGATGGTGAGTTAAATACCACTTACACTGACACATTTGATTATTATGGATATTTTAATTCTAACTATTGTTATACACAAACAAATCAAGTCTTTCATCCGTCCGTTAAAATTGATTCTTACCCAGATACTTCAGCGCATCAATGTAGTGGCAATAATGATTGGAGTGGTAATTTTTTAAATTGGGCCACTATGACCCGAATGGATATTGTAAGAAAGGTTTTATATGGTGGAAAACGTTCAACTGATAATGCTTTAACCGTATTGGAAAGAGCGCATTTACCTATGGATGGCCATGCATTTTCTAAAGTGTTTAAATCTAATGAAATGAGTTCTTATACCCCGTTTAATTATACGAATGTTATTTCAATGTGTAATTTAACCGATAACATTGCGGGGTACGGAGACGTGCCTATTTTTAGAATTGCTAATGGTGATTATTCGAGATGGGCAACCTCAGAAAAATGGCAATGTAATTGGGATGGCGCATCAAGAGCACCACTTTCAACACAAATTTCTAATGCAGAAATAGTGCGTGTAGCGTCTTGTGTAGAGGGATTTGATGCAGATATTTCCAATCGTTGTAGAGGTTATCAAAATGGCAACATAAAACCCGTTGGGTTATTACAAACCTATGGCGAAGACGGTATTTTAAATTTTGGTTTAATAAGTGGTAGTCATGTTCAACGTGATAAAGGAGGGTTAATAAGAAAAAACATTACTAAATTAGCAGGTAATGAGCAGCCACTTGATGATGAAATCAATTTAGTGGATGGTTCATTTACAATGAACCCAGGAATCATTTCAAATCTTGATGTATTAAAAATGGTAGGGGTACAACGAGGTGGCAGTAATTATCATTTTAACTGTGCTGCTTATGGTATTTCAGTTAGTTCATATTTAAGTTCTAACCCTGGCTCAAGTCAATATTGCAGTGATTGGGGTAACCCTATTAGTGAAATTTATTTAGAAACCTTAAGGTTTTTTACGGGTAAACAAGCCAACCCATTATTTAATGATGTGAGTAATCCAGATAGCGATTTTGTAGCTGGGTTAACCAATGTCGATGAATGGGTAGACCCTTATGCGCTTGCAGAAGAGTGTACACAATGTTCAATAATTGTATTGTCGACAGGATTGAACTCATTTGATTCAGACGATTTAGCAACCGTAGTTGATATTAACGGTATCTCTACTGAGGCAGACTTAAGTGCAATTACTAATGCGGTCGGTGATTTACAAATGGGCGATTTTAGTGCCCATGACTATTTTAATGGAGGCGATAATAAACCCGCATGTACGCCTTCTACCGATTTATTTACCGATCCTGAATTATCAGATTTACAAGGTGTTTGCCCAGAATTACCCGTATTAAGGGGTAGTTATGAAATTGCAGGGTTAGCGTATCATGCCAAAACACAAGACTTAAGAGCAGACATGCCATCTGATCAAACATTAACGACTTATGCGTTGCAATTTGCTGATAGTTTACCTTCATTTAATATTAATGTAGACGGCGACATAATTAAATTGTTACCGGCCTGTGTGACACCAAAATCACCATGTAGTTTGGTAAATGTCACTATTATTTCTCAAGAAGAAAATAAAGGCGAAGTGATTTTTTATTGGGAAGATTCATTATGGGGTGGCGATTATGATTTAGACGTAGCGCATACCATTGAATATTGTGTTGGCTCTGCATGTGGAGATGGCACTGCAGCTAAACAACTTAAAATTACAAACACAATGCAAAGTAAATCAACACCTAATATTTCGGTTAATTATATTTTAACAGGCACTAAAGATAGTGATGGAATAGATGAAGATTTATGGGTTGTTGGTAAACAAAATTTCGTCAGTTTTGCAGGTGAAGAAACAAATGCTCATAGACAACCGTTGCCAATGATTGGACGATATTATGCAGGAACTACGGATGTAAAACTTATCCCTAACCCATTATGGTTTGCTGCTAAATTCGGTGGGTTTAATGATTTGGATGGTGATGGTACTCCCTTTCATGAATCCGGTGATGATCGCGAATGGGACGCTAAAAATAATACAACAGGTTTGTCGGAACCTGATGGTGTACCTGATAATTATTTTCATGCTGCCAATCCTAATGAGTTAGAAGACAAACTAACAAAAGTATTTGATGCCATTGTGACTCGTACATCGTCAGGAACACACGCAGCAGTTGTTGCGAGTAAAACAGATGGGGTAGGGGCGGTATATCAAGC
>JALJPK010000026.1:0-11374 GCA_022968985.1 Pseudomonadales bacterium
CGCGTTGTTTTCTATGTTTTGTTATCGCAAATCGATGTGACTCATCTCGTATATGCTGAATTAAATGCAGGGCAGGATTATGTGTTTCTATTTGAATAATATTGTCAGTGTCATTCCAAAATAAGGTTTCAAATCCTGGTTTACGTGTCACCCCTTTTGCTACGGCTAATATTGCCATATTTGAAATACCTAAATCTTCGAGCACTTCATTTGCCATATTCATCTGACCTTTACCACCATCAACTATCAGAATATCGGGAAGTGGCTTATCTTCTTTTAATAAACGTGTGTAACGCCTTGTGATGGCTTGACGCATTGCACCTACGTCATCGCCTTTTGTCACACCTTCAATATTAAAACTTCGATAATGTTTTTTAGCTGGACCTTGTGAGTCAAATACAACACAACTGGCAACGGTTGCTTCACCATGAGAATGCGAGATATCAAAACATTCCATATGCTGTGGTGCTTGTGTCAAACTTAGTGACACTCTTAATGCTTCAAAGCGTTCGTTTACGGTTTGTTTTTGGCTGATTTTAAATGACAGTTGTTCTTTTGCGTTTGTGGTGGCTAATGAAATCCATTTTTGATTCACACCACGTGACTGACTTTGTATTTTACATTTGGCTTTTCGTTTTTCACCTAATGCTTTTTCTAAACTATTCGAGTCATCTATTGGATGATTTAATAATATCAACTTGGGTACTTCGTGGGTGGCGCTTAACAAATAAAATTGCGCTAAAAAATGCAATAAAACTGACGAGGTTTCACTTTCTATTCCCAATTTTGGAAAAAATGATTTACTACCTAACATTCGACCTTGTCTGACACTCATAAAATGCACACAACTGCCTTTATCATTTAACTCAATGGCAAAAATATCCACATCACCATCTTTACCCGCCACAAATTGCTGATCATGCACTTTTTGTACTAACATCATTTGATCGCGAATTTGAGCAGCTTGTTCAAATTCCAAATCAATGGCAGCTTGCTCCATTTGTGAATTTAATTGTGTAATAATTAAATCACTTTTTCCTGCCAAGAAATCTTTGGTCATTCCGACATCTTTTGCGTATTCTTCTTTTGATACAAAATCAACACAAGGTGCTTTACATCGTTTAATTTGATATTGCAAACATGGTCTTGCTCGGTGTGCAAATACACTGTCTTCACATTGACGTAATTTAAATGTTCGCTGCATTAAACTTAAGGTTTCTTTTACAGCCAAACCACTTGGAAAAGGCCCGAAGTAATCGCCTTTTTTGCGTTTAGCTCCTCGATGGGTGAATAAACCAGGGGAGTTATGTTTTGAAGATAAAAATATATAAGGATAGGATTTATCATCAACCAATAAAATATTATAGGGCGGACGATGGGTATTAATTAATGTGTGTTCTAACAATAACGCTTCTGTTTCACTGTGTGTCAGGGTCACTTCGATGCTGTGTATTTTATTAACTAACGCAACAGTTTTATTATTTAATCCGTTTGATCGAAAATAACTCGACACTCTATTTTTTAAATTTTTAGCTTTACCCACATACAATAAAACACCCGATGCATCAAACATACGATACACACCAGGTTTATGAGTGAGATGAATTAAGAAGGATTTATGGTCGAATTTTTCTGACATGATTAAATTAGCCCTACGCTAAGTTTTGCACATCGATGATTTTATGTTTAGCAGCCAATAAAGTCAGCTCAACATCTCCATCAACATCTAACTTATCAAACATACGGTATCGATAAGAATTAACCGTTTTTGGACTTAAACATAATTTATCGGCTATTTCAGCTACTTTTTTACATTGAAAAATCATCATAGCAATTTGCATTTCTCGTTCTGAAATCAAATCAAACGGATTAACATTCGTTGTTTCATTTAATGACGATATAGCAATTTTTTGGGCAATTTCAGGGCTAATATAGGTGCCCTTATTAATGACTTCATGAATGGCTTTAACCATTTCAGCTACAGAAGCACCTTTAGACAAGTATCCACTTGCGCCTGATTTGAGCATTGAAATGGCTAATGGATCATCATTCATACCTGATATAACAATAATTTTAGCTTCTACATTCAGCTCACTAATTATTTTAGTGGCTTCAACACCACCAAGCCCTGGCATTTGAATATCCATCAAAAACACATCGACACTTTGACTTTTAGCAATTTCAACGGCTTGTTCACCATTACAACATTCGCCGGTAACTTCAAGTCCATCTACATCTTCCAATAGACGTCGAATTCCAAACCTAACTACATCGTGATCATCTACAATGACAACTTTAATCATGTGAACTGCCTTTAATCATTTGTATTGTCTATTTAAGACCCATACATTCATATTCAAAAGAAGGTCTATTATATACCACCTAAGTTTATCTAATTCACCATTTATACGAAAGTTCGATAACAAAATATAATATTTTGTCTATACTTGTAATATATCTTACATTTTACGCATAAATAGTACATTCATTAACAAAATTTGATTGGCGGACATTATGAAAATAAAATTTCTAATATTTATTATTGCAATAATTGCAATTGTAACTGCTCTTATGATTTTCGAATCAAAACGTGAACCCGCTAAATTTTCGGATGTTTTATTTTCTTCTATCAATTGACCCTCCAACCATCAGGCTATTCTTCTATTATTAATTAGGTATCCACCCCTGTAATTGTCTTATTCTCTAAGTTTCTGCGTTAAAAAAAAATAAATTAATAATTTCCCTCAAATCAGTTCACATCTCTAGTTACTTTTGGTTACACTAACGAAAAGTTTAGAAAACACAGATCAAATTGTGTTTTCACACTTACTCAATTAAATACAAAATTATCAAATAGACTTAACAGTCCATTAGGGGAAATATATGTCAGGCGTTTTATCCATGATTTTAGCTGGTGGTGAAGGTTCACGCCTAAGCCCATTAACATCCATTCGAGCTAAACCTGCCGTTCCATTTGGCGGCAATTACCGAATCATCGATTTTGTATTAAATAACTTTGTAAACTCAGATTTATTACAAATTTATGTTCTGACTCAGTATAAATCACACTCATTAATGAAGCATCTATCTAAAGCTTGGCGAGTAACAGGCTTAACTAACCGTTTTATTGATGCAATTCCAGCGTCAATGCAAACAGGTAAACATTGGTATCAAGGCACTGCAGATGCAATCTATCAAAATATTCACTTAATTGAATCTGTTGACCCTGAAGTTGTATGTGTATTTGGTGGCGACCATATTTATAAAATGGATGTTCGTCAGATGATTACCTTTCACAATAAAACCAAAGCTAAATTAACGGTTGCTGCGATTCCGGTTCATATTAGCCAAGCCCACCATTACGGTATCATTGAAGTAGATGAAAATTGGAAAATGATTGGTTTTGTTGAAAAACCAACTTCATCACCAAAAACAATCCCTGGTCGTGACGACATGGTTTTAGCGTCGATGGGCAATTATGTGTTTGACGCTCCAACGATGGTTCAATCGTTAAAAGAAGACGCCGAAGAAAATGAATCGATGCATGATTTTGGACACAACATCATTCCTAAGCTTTACGAAAAAGGTGAAGTTTTTGTATACGATTTCTCTCAAAACACAATTCGTGGTGAAAGTGAAACGTCAAAAGGTTATTGGAGAGATGTAGGAACAATTGAAAGTTATTATGAAGCAAACATGGATTTAATCAGCACTGCACCACCGTTTGATTTGTATAACCGTTATTGGCCGTTGCGTTCATATCACCCATCATTACCTCCTGCTAAATTTGTGCACGATGAGAAAAATCGTACAGGCCAAGCAATATCGTCAATGGTAGCTTCGGGCTCAATTATTTCAGGTGCCATCGTGCATAAATCAGTGTTAGGTTACAACGTACGTGTGCATTCACATTCTTATATTGATCAATCTGTGATTATGGGTAATAACGACATTGGTCAAGGTTGTCGTATTCGTCGTGCGATTATTGATAAAAATGTCACCATTGCACCTAATACGATAATTGGTGAAGATCCAGTGGAAGACGCTAAACGTTTCCATGTTTCTGAAGATGGTATTGTAGTGATCCCTAAAGGAGCTAAAATTGGATTCTAAAGCTTTAAATATTTTATTTCTTTCATCCGAAATAGAAGGCTTTATCAAAACAGGCGGACTTGCTGATGTGGGTCGCGCCTTACCCGAAGAGTTAGCTAAATTAGGTAACAATGTGGTTGCCTGCCTACCTTTCTATAGCAAGGTTGATCAATCATATAAACAATCAACACCTATAGTGTTTGATTTTTTATTAAATCATTGTGACCGGTATTTCGTAAAAGCTTATTTGGTTGAAAAAAACGGCGTAAGTTTTTACTTAATTCAACATGAATTTTTTGATCGTGAAGGTATTTATGATGATGGATATAAAGCGTTTGAAGATAACATTTTACGTTTTGCATTCTTTTCAAAAGCCAGTTTAGAGCTTAGTAAACAAATTAATTTCCAATCAGATATTGTGCATGCAAACGATTGGCAAACCGCATTAGTCCCATTTTATTTAAAAGAGCACTATCAATTTGATGCTTTTTTTGCACATTGTAAATCTATCTTAACGATTCACAACGGCGCATATCAGGGTAAATCTCATGCACGCTGGCTTCACCCAACTGGTATTAATCCTCAATATTTTGTAGCAAATATATTCGAAGATTATGATGATTTAAATATGCTTAAAGGCGGGATTTATTACGCTGACAAAGTAAATAGCGTGAGTAATGGCTATGCTCAAGAATTACGTGAAGAACAAACAGGTCACGGTTTAGCCCATTATTTCGCAAAAAAAGGCGATGATTTTAGCGGCATTACAAATGGTTGTGATTACGGTACATGGGACCCTTCAATTGATAAATCACTAATTGCTAATTATGATTTAGGTAACATTACTGGTAAACACAAATGCAAAGCGCATTTACAGAGCAACCTTGGTTTACCTGTTATTAAAAAAGTCCCTTTATTTGTTAATATTTCACGATTAACTGATCAAAAAGGTCATCATTTTTTAATACCTGCTTTACGCGAGTTTTTAAATAACCCAGTTCAGGTGGCAATTTTAGGTTCTGGCGACCCAAAATTATGTGAACAATTAGATCAGTTACACATAGAGTTTCCTGAAAAATTTAGTTTTACTAACGGTTATAGCGAAGCGTTGTCTCACCAAATGGAAGCCGCTGGCGATTTCTTTATCATGCCCAGTGTGTTTGAGCCTTGTGGACTAAATCAAATTTACTCTATGCGTTATGGTACATTACCTATTGTACGATCTACAGGTGGTTTAAAAGACACCGTAATTGCATTAGATCAAGACAATGACAAAATTGCGACAGGATTGGCATTTAATAGATGTAATAGCGATGATTGTCTTGATGCATTAAATCGCGCCAATCAATTGTATTATGATTTCCCAGTTGTATTTAAAAGGTTACAACGAAACGGCCTCAAAAAACGCTTCACATGGGAAGCAGCCTGCAAAGAATATAACGCACTTTATACTCAATAATAATCACTAACAGGGAATTCATTTTACGGGTTTCTTGTTAAATTATTCTTTCTTTAAAATAGCCCACATTTACCTTTACCAATCAGATTAATAATCACTAACAGGGGATTCATTTTATGGGTTTCTTGTTAAATTATTCTTTCTTTAAAATAGCCCACATTTACCTTTACCAATCAGGTTAAAACAGATACATTGACACTACTGATAATCTATATATTGATATCCTAATTTTTTTGATATCCACATGATATCCATAGGATTCTTTAATTTATTCTGGTATTACTAAATGTCTCAAAATTCAATCCCATTAAAAACAATTACTCTCATAATAACTTTAGTTTTACTATTACTTGCAGCAACTATTTTTTCAATTTTAAAATATGACACTTATGCATACCAAACAACCACTATTAACGCTGAAGATAATTGGGTAAAAGTTTATTCAGACTCAATTGATCATGGTAAAAGTTGGTCAAAAAAAATAGTAACCCCTGAGTCTAAAGGTTTTGATTGTGAAATCAAAGAAGGATCACTTCACCCATATTGTATAATGCTAAATTGGATTACATTTAATGAATTTCAAGGTTTAGATTTAAGCCAATATAAATACATGCGAATCCACCTAACTTACAACCCACCTAATGAAAATGATTTTTTAAGAGTCAGCCTTCGTCACTTTGACCCTAGTTACACTCAATTCAATATTATAAACACCTACAAATATAATTTAATTGAAATACAAAAAAGAAACTTCACTAACATTATTAATATCGACCTTGATCAACTAATCGTACCGCATTGGTGGTTATCAATGATGAAAGGTGAAAAAATAAATAGTACTACTGAAATAACTAACATTCCTTTAATTGAAATATCAACGGGTACTCACGCGTCTATTGGTAGCCACAAATTACGAGTCTCTAAAATTGAGTTTGATAAGGAAATCATTTCACTAGCCAAAGTTTATGAATACATATTATTAACATGGGGTTTATTTACATTCTTAACCCTTACTTTATTGTCTGCATACTTCGCTATTACACTTAGAATAAAAAGTAGAAATGAAAGTAACTTAATTCAAATTAATCAAGCTTTAGCAAAACGCTCAAAAGAACTTGAATATGTCAATAAAACAGATGAATTAACCGGGGTACTCAATCGTGCTGGTATGCAAGCCAATATGATTAGATGCATTAAAAATGAGATATCACCCGTCACTATTGTCATGATTGACATTGACCATTTCAAAAAGATAAACGACACGTACGGCCATCAAACTGGTGATATAGTTTTACAAGAATTCGGTAAAACATTAAGTGACTTCATTAAAAGTAAAGAGTCAGTATCTAGATTCGGCGGTGAAGAATTCATGATATTAATACCCAATAAATCCACCAATGATGTTTATGATCGTATAGAATCCTTAAGACAATTAATTGAAAGTAAAGACATGCAAATTGATCATAATGTCACAGCAAGTTTTGGAATTGCATCAACAACAGGTAAAATAGATTTTAAATCATTAATAGAAAAAGCGGACAATGCATTATACGTTGCTAAAAATAGTGGCCGAAACTGCATAAAAAGAGAGGGTGAATAATGAATAAATCATTCAGCTCAATTAATAATTTAACGTTAATACCTGTTTTATTGTTTTTGTTTTTAATTATTTCAATTTTATTAGTATGGACATACCCAAACTATTCAACTCAAACCTTAAATATAGAAATTAATGAAAAAAATACAATTGCTCTAACGGAACCGAATTTTGGAATACAATCGACAATAAACAAATACAATTCCAAAAATCAAACGGGATATGACTGTGAAATTAAAAAATTAGATTTTGAACCGTCTTGCCGATTAGAGATATGGATTGGTAATAGTAAAACTAAAGGCATAGATTTAAGTTATTTTGAAAAAATGACTATTAACGGAACATATAAGACACCTACATCTTTAGATTCATTACGAATTAGCTTAAGAAACTATGAAAACAATCTAACATCCACTGATACCCACAATCATACTCATACTCATACAGAAACTGATAAACATTATAAATTCAACTTAGTTGAAATACTCTCCTCTGAAGTAAAAAATCCAATAGAGGTCAATCTAAAAAGCCTGATAGTTCCAAACTGGTGGTTAACCACTGTCAGAGATCAAAACATTAAACCTGAAGTCGATCTTACAAATATCAGTATGATTGAAATTTCAACTGGGTTACAAGCAAAACCAGGGTTATATCAATTAAGAGTGTCATCACTTGAATTAAGCAGAAACATTATTTCCATCGAACAACTTTATGAATATTTATTTATTTTTTGGTGTTGTTTTATTATTTTTTCAATCATTAAAGTTACAATTTATCTATGGCTAAAAATCAAACAAAAAACAATAGATGAAAATGATTTAATTGATATCAATAACTCACTTTCAAAACATTCAAAACAACTAGAACTTATCAATAAAACCGATGAATTAACAATGGTACTTAATCGAATTGGAATGAAAGACAAGTTAATGGAGAGCTTAAATAACAATTGGTTCCCTATGGCTGTTGTTATGATTGATATCGATTTTTTTAAAAAAATTAACGATACATTTGGGCACCAACTAGGAGACAATGTATTAATTGAACTAGGCAAAATTCTAAATAAATTTACTCAATCCAAAGAAAGTGTGTGCCGTTTTGGAGGGGAAGAGTTTATTATTTTATTACCCAAAAATAATGTTTACACCTTAAAAGGTCGCTTAGAGGACCTTAGAAAAGAAATACAAGACGCTGATATGGGTGTCCCACAATCAGTCACCATTAGCATAGGCGCAGCTTACTGCGATGATAAATCAGGTTTTAAATCATTGGTTGAACAGTCTGACAAAGCTTTATACCAAGCAAAAGAACAAGGGCGTAATACTGTTATATTTTACAAACAAGTTGATGATTCAACACAATCACCATTTTAATTTCTTTTTATACAATTCATTTTCATCTATTTGTTTAGATAAGTAATCATTCATACCAATATCATTACACTCCCTTTTACGTTGTATTCACTGTCATTGCAGCTTGTGATGGAGGGGAAATCATTTTCTTGTCCTGATAACCCTCTAGATTTGGCATCTGCCGATCCATTAATATCACATTAGAATAATTCAATGCACTATTAGATAACATATCGATTATAAGTAAACCATCCAAATCGGTTTTAATTTCCAAACCTAATTGCTCAAGAATTGACAATGCGAACCTTTAAATTATAGAATTTTCATCTAATACTTTTCCTTTTATTTTGGTTAAACCCTCTTATAACTAAGCAAACGATAATCGATCCGTTTGTTCAACTTTTACGAAATGAGGAATAATATAAATATCATTTGATTATTAAATTCATCCTTATTATTCAGTGCTTCTCCTGCAGCTATTTTTTGTTGCAATTGGTTTGATAATAGTTTGTTCATAGCTATCGTGTAATACTTTAACCTGTCTGCTTAAATTTTTTACTCCCCAACTAAACCACTGTGAAGTACTTATAGTGAAATTATATTTTCCCTGTATTAACCATAGATTTATCAAGTGATTAACCCCAACCATTCTTTTGAATAATTACCCAATTTTAATGGATCTATTTTTTCCGCTATTGTTAATACATTCCTTAAATATTCTACCCTCACCGAAACTCTAAATACATAATTAGGTACAATTCCATTAACCACCACCCTATTTCATATGGCCCATGGGCCTATATATAACAACTTTTTTCATGATTCAACTCTAATTCAACCAAAACAATTGGTAAATAAACACCTACTAATACTGTGATCAAATTAAATTCTTTTGTGCGAATGAAAACTTTATCTACACGAGCAGGTTTATCTCTATGATCACGTTTTTATAGTATCAATTGCTTGCCTAATTATCCTTCCTATTGTTTTTATTTCATCACGATTACCTGACCACCACATGCTGCCACCACATGCTGCCACCACATGCTGCCACTGCACTCAGATCTGAATTAAACCCAATTATTTATCGATCACCATGAGCGATACATGTATTTGAAACTAAAAGTACAATAATTGAAGTGAGCACTTTCATATATACACTTTATTCATGGCTTTTTCATAAGTGTAGTCATTAAAAGTTATTTAGTTAATTAAATAGATAGGATAAAACCATTAAATTTGTAAATAAAATTACAATTTTGCTTTTTCATAATCATTGTCTTGACCAGCATTAATACCTAATCTAACGTTAATGGTAATACCCTTTTTTAGTATCATTAGGTTTAAAATGTTTAAAGGCGTTCTACCAATAAAATCCATCGTTGTCATATTTATATTGGTAATACTTTCTATGTCAGCCACTATTTATTCCATCAGTGAATATGATAATTACGCCTATGAAACAACCACGATTGATGCTGCCGATAATTGGGTCAAAGTTTATTCAGACTCAGTTAATAAGGGTAATAGTAAAGTTAAAAAATTTGATACCCCCACTTTATATGGTTTTGATTGTGAGATTAAAAAAGGCGACCCTCATCCATATTGTGTCATGCTGAATTGGATCACTATTAATGAGTTTCAAGGTTTAGATTTAAGCCAATACAAATACTTGAACATACACGGCACATACAGTTCACCTTCTGAATTAGATTTTATAAGAATTAGCTTACGTCAATTTGATATGAACTATTCACAAATGTATAAAAACCATACATACAAATTCAATTTAATTGAAATAAAACGTAAAGATTTTGATGATATCATGCACATTAATTTAACCAAATTAAGTGTCCCTTTTTGGTGGATTACTATGATGAAAGGTAACAAGGTTGATAGCTTAGTGGATATAACCAACGTACCTTTAATTGAAATTTCAACTGGAACACATGCAAGTTTTGGCACTCACAAAATCAGAATAACTAAATTCGTATTCTTTAAAGAAATCATTTCTAAAGCTGATATATATGAATATATTTTATTTTACTGGGGGGCTTTTATATTTCTATTATTAACAATCACATCTATTTATTTCTCATTACTTTTAATCGAAAAAAATAAAGATGAAAATAATTTAAAACAGTTAAACTTTGCATTGTCTGCAAGGTCTTCTGAATTAGAAATAATCAATAAAACTGATGAATTAACCGGGGTATTTAATCGAGCTGGCATGCATTCAAAAATGGTAGAATGCATTAATGAAAATACATTACCTATAACAGTAGTTATGATTGACATTGATCATTTTAAAAAAATAAATGACAATTTCGGCCACCAATCAGGTGATAAAGTATTAGAAAAATTCGGTGAACTTTTAAATAATTTTATAGTATCAGATGAAAGTGTTTCTCGTTTTGGTGGGGAAGAATTTTTGATATTAATGCCTAACAAATCAACCAATGAAGTTTTATCACGATTAGAAGACTTGAGGTATTTAATTGAAACAACCGACATGAATATCGGAAAAAAAATCACAGCAAGTATGGGAGTAGCCACGTCATTCCAAAAAATAGAATTTCAAAAACTAATCGGCAAAGCGGACAATGCTTTATATGTTGCTAAAAACAATGGAAGAAACTGTGTTAAACAAGGCAGTGATTAAATGATTAAAATATTCACTTCTTTTAATTTTTTGGCTTTAATACCCATTGTATTATTTATATACCTAATATTTTCGATCATATCAATTATTGCCTATCCATATTATTCACATGTTCGTTTATATATCGAAACAAATTCAAGCAATAGTGTCTCTAGTATTGAGGAAGGAACTTATGAAAAATCAACTATTATTGAAAAAAGCGATGATACAAT
>JALJPK010000026.1:11384-45559 GCA_022968985.1 Pseudomonadales bacterium
AATAGCAGGTTTTGACTGTACAATTTCACAAGATGATTACGAACCTATTTGCCGCCTTGGAGTGTGGATTAATAATAGCAAAACCAAAGGTTTAGATCTCAGCAATTATAACACTATAAAAGTTTATGGTAATTTCATCAGCCCTAGTACACAAGATTTTTTACGTATCAGTTTACGAAATTACGAATCTGAAGTACCGTTACATGACATAGAAACACACTATAAATATAATTTGGTGGAAATTCAGACATCAGAATTAACCCAACCTATTGAAGTTGATTTTAATCGATTTATTGTTCCTAACTGGTGGCTTGCAAAAGTTTCAGATCAGAATATAAAAAGTGAAGTAGATTTAACAAACATCTCATTAATTGAAATATCTACCGCTCACCTGAATACACCAGGGGAATATAAATTTAGAATTTCCGCAATCGAACTTCACAAACAAATATTTTCAATTGAAAAACTTTATGAATATTTATTAATTTCATGGGCCATCTTATTTTTAACAATATTCATATTAATCACAATTTACCTTGGATATAAAATCAAACAAAAATTTCACAATGAACATATTTTATTAGAAATAAATCGTTCGTTATCTAAACGATCAGAAAAACTCGAAATTGCACATAAAACAGATGAATTAACATCGGTATTAAATCGAAATGGCATGAAAGATAAAATGCTCGAATGCTTAAGTAACAATTGGTTTCCCATGAGTGCGGTAATGATTGACATTGATTTTTTTAAAAAGATTAACGATACACTAGGCCATCAAAAAGGCGATGAAGTGTTAATTAATTTAGGCAAAATATTAAATGGCTTTACTCAAAATAATGAAAGTATATCCAGATACGGCGGTGAAGAATTCATTTTATTATTACCTAATACCACTCAAAAAACGATTGAGTTACGACTTGAACAATTACGCGAAAAAATCCAAAACACGGATCTAGGGGTCGGTTACAGCGTAACTGCAAGTTTTGGTGTCGCCACGTCTATTCATAAAACTGAATTTAACTCATTAGTTGAAAAAGCCGACAAAGCGTTATACGAAGCCAAACACAATGGTCGTAATTGCATCAAATATGCAAACTAAGCTTTGTCGCTTTATTTATTATTGTTAATTATTCGACCACAATCACATCACACTTAAAACCACCTTTACCGTCCTGCCCTACCACTTTGGCAAGTTTGGGTAATACCATTTCCATTTTCTTAAATAATGTCCAAGGTGCATTAATTACAATCATTCCCGAGGCATTCATTCCACTTTGTGAATCATCTGTATTAACCGCTAATTCAAATCGTTGAATATTTCGAACACCGGCTGATTTTAATTGGCTCTCCATTCTATTGATCCAAGCGCGTTCAACTACAGGATACCAAATGGCATAAGTACCTGATTTAAACTTGTGATAAGCCTGGGCTATGGATTTAACCACTTGATCATATTCAGATTTCACTTCATATGATGGGTCCATTAACACAAATGCACGTTTACTTGTGGGGGGCATAATTGCTTTTAACCCCTGAAATCCATCTTCTTTTTGCACCCTACTAAATTTACTCGTTGGAATATTTTTAGATAACAACTTAAAATCTTCAGGATGTAACTCAAATAACCACGAGCGATCATTTCGTCTTAAAAATTGTTTCGCTATCCAAGGTGACCCCGGATAAAAGGCTAATTTTGATAGATCGTCTTTATGTTCAACGCCTTTTTTTTGCGCTAGTTGGATCACATCAAAGTACGATTTAAGCTCAGGAAACGCCTTTGGGCTTATGAGACTAATACCAGCATCATGCTCTTTTAATTTTTGCGCGTGACTTGAATGAAACGAGTACAGGCCTGCTCCGCTGTGTGTATCTATATACTCAAAAGGTTTATCTTTTTTTAGCATATGTTCAAAAATTTCAACACAAACGATGTGTTTTAATACGTCAGCATAATTGCCAGCATGGAACGAATGTCGATAACTTAACAAGGTAAAGATTCCTGTAGAATTTGAATTGCGCGCATTGTGCACAAGGTGTAATAAAAGGGCAATAAATTACGTACAACTAATCATTTACCCTCAAACACATTAAAATACATATTTATTCAGATATTTTATGTATAATGCGCGCCAAATTTTAACCCTTTTCAATGTTTGTGCCTAGGTACAGAATTGAGCAATTGAGAGATGACCTATGAGCTTAGTCGAACAACCAATCCGTAACGTGGCAATTATTGCCCACGTCGATCACGGTAAAACCACTTTAGTTGATAAACTATTAAGCCAATCTGGCACTTTGGATCGTCGTGATGACGGTACAGAACGTATCATGGATTCAAACGATCAAGAAAAAGAGCGTGGAATCACGATCTTAGCAAAAAATACTGCAATCGTTTATAACGGTATTCGTATTAACATCGTAGACACACCTGGTCACGCCGATTTTGGTGGCGAAGTAGAACGTGTACTTTCAATGGTAGATTCGGTTTTATTATTAGTAGACGCAGTAGATGGCCCTATGCCACAAACGCGTTTTGTTACACAAAAAGCCTTCGAACAAGGTTTGAACCCAATTGTTGTAATCAACAAAATTGACCGTCCTGGCGCACGTCCAGATTGGGTTGTTGATGAAATCTTCGATTTATTTGATCGTTTAGGCGCAACCGATGAACAACTTGATTTCCCAATCATGTACACATCTGCAATTAACGGTATTGCTGGTAATGAACCAGACGAAATGGCTGAAGATATGACGCCATTGTTCGAAGCTATCATCGATAAAGTACCGGCTCCTAAAGTGGACCTTGAAGGTTCTTTCCAAATGCAAATTTCAGCACTTGATTACAACAGTTATGTTGGTGTTATTGGTGTCGGCCGTGTTACTCGTGGTAAAGCAAAAGTAAACGAGCCTTTAATTGTAATTGGTGATGATGGTGTTGAACGTAAATGTCGTATTCAAAAGATTATGGGACACCTTGGTTTAGAGCGTATTGATGTACCTGAAGCCGTTGCCGGTGAAATTGTTTGTATTACAGGTATCGATCCATTAAGCATTTCAGATACAGTTTGTCAGCCAGGCCTTGTTGAAGCAAGACCACCATTAAGTGTTGATGAACCAACAGTAAGCATGACATTCCAAGTAAACGATTCTCCGTTTGCTGGTAAAGAAGGCAAGTACGTTACAACTCGTAACATCGCTGATCGTTTAGAAAAAGAATTAATCCACAACGTTGCACTGCGTGTTGAACCAGGCGAAACACCTGATAAGTTTACAGTATCCGGTCGTGGTGAATTACATCTTTCAGTATTAATTGAATCTATGCGTCGTGAAGGTTTCGAATTAGCCCTTTCTCGTCCACAGGTTATTCAAAAAGAAGTAGATGGCAAATTACACGAACCGTATGAACAAGTGATTGTTGATGTTGAAGAACAACATCAAGGCGGCGTAATGGAAGAGTTAGGTAAGCGTAAAGCAGATTTAACTAACATGGTTCCAGATGGTAAAGGCCGTGTTCGTTTAGAATTCATGATGCCTGCACGTGGTTTGATTGGTTTCCGTTCTCAATTCCTTACAATGACTTCAGGCGCGGGTATCTTAACCAGCGTATTTGATCATTTTGGCGAAGTGAAAGGTGGCAACATTGGTCAACGTCAAAACGGCGTATTAGTATCAATGGCAATGGGTAAAGTATTAGGTTTCTCATTGTTCGCATTACAAGAACGTGGCAAGTTATTCTTAAAACCGAACGTTGAAGTATATGAAGGCCAAGTAATTGGTATTCATTCTCGTAATAACGATTTAGCGGTTAACCCTACTAAAGGTAAGCAATTAACTAACGTTCGTGCATCTGGTACTGATGAAGCGATTAACTTAGTGACACCTATTAAGATGTCTCTAGAGCAAGCGTTAGAATTTATTGATGATGACGAATTAGTAGAAGTAACACCTGAGTCAGTTCGTATCCGTAAAAGATACTTAACTGAAAACGAGCGTAAACGCGCTGGTCGTGGTCCAAAAACTAAGTAATATACTTTAATACTTAAATTGAAAGTGAATCGTTGAATGACGATTCACTTTCGTTTTTATAAAAGTAGCAAAAATAGCAAAAGTAGCAAAAGTACAATCGTTTGACTCACTCAACGTTTATTAACAATAACAATTGATAGCCAAACAAAGCATAAAAACGCTCAAAGCGTAACCTAAATATTTAATTTTTAAAGAGAGAACCATCATGAAGTTTGTCGATGAAGCCAGTGTAAGTGTTGAAGCCGGAAAAGGCGGCAATGGCTGCATGAGTTTTTTGCGTGAAAAATATAACGCAAAAGGTGGACCAAATGGAGGCGATGGTGGCGATGGTGGCTGTATATTTGTTAAGGCTGACGACAACGTCAACACCTTAATCGATTACCGTTATATACGCCAATACAGTGCAGATGCGGGTGAACCCGGTCGTGGAAGAGATTGTACAGGCCATAAAGGCGAAGACAATGTATTGATCTTACCAGTGGGCACAACCGTTATTGATGAAGATACCGAAGAAGTATTAGCGGATTTAACCTATCACGGGCATGAAATTAAAATCTGCCAGGGTGGATTCCATGGTTTAGGTAATACACGTTTTAAATCAAGTGTTAACCGAGCACCACGTCAATTTTCAGCAGGTTCATTAGGTGAATCTCGTAACATTAAACTTGAATAAAAAGTAAAGGCCGATGTGGGTTTATTAGGTTTACCAAACGCTGGTAAATCAACCTTTATTCGTCAAGTAAGCTCAGCAAAACCAAAAGTAGCCGACTACCCATTTACAACCTTAATACCTAATTTAGGTGTAGTACGTGCTGGTCCATATAAGAGTTTTGTATTAGCAGATATTCCAGGCTTGATTGCTGGAGCATCAGAAGGCGCGGGTCTTGGTATTCGTTTCTTAAAGCATTTAGTGCGTACCCGTATTTTATTACACTTGGTCGACATGGCACCGTTTGATGAAGAAGAAGATCCAGCAGAAAATGCTAAAATAATTGTGCACGAATTAAATCAATTCAGTCCAGAATTATCAAAACGTGAGCGTTGGTTAGTATTAAACAAAACCGATTTAGTGCCCGCCGACGAACTTGAAGAACGCTGTCAAAAAGTAGTGGATGCTTTGGGTCATACTGGCCCTGTTTTTCGTACAAGTGCGATTAAAGGCGATGGTTGTCAAGCGTTAGTTATGCAGCTGATGGAATTCATCGATCAGTATAAAGAACAAATGGATACTGATGAAGAATACAAATTTGCGCAAAATGAACATCGTGAAATTGTCGAACAAGAAGCTCGTCAACGAATTGAATCCCTAGCTATTGCTCGTCGCTTAAAACATAAAGCAATGAAAGAACAAGGTCTAGATGATGATGACTATAATGAAGAAGATTACGACATAGACGTAGAATACGTTTAATAAAAACATAATGATCACACCTAGTTATATTGACATAATTAGGTGTAATCATTAAAAATTTCAAACTCAATTTACTTAATTTAAGTCAAAAAGAGCATCATGAAAAAACAACGTTGGATTATTAAAATTGGCAGTGCCTTATTAACCCAAAATGGATTAGGGTTAGATGAAATACGAATCAAAGACTGGTGCAAACAAATGGCGTTTTTACGCGCCAACAACATCGAAGTTATCTTAGTATCATCTGGTGCCGTTGCCGTTGGTATGAGTCACTTAAAATTAACATCGCGCCCCGAAAAAATGTCTAGATTACAAGCCTGCGCCGCAATCGGCCAAACCAAACTTGTACAATACTATGAACAATGTTTTAACAAACACGATATTCACACCGCTCAAATCTTATTAACTCACGATGATCTTGCCAATCGTACACGTTATTTAAATGCTAAAGCGGCAATGGAATCATTACTTGAATTAAACATCATACCAATCATCAATGAAAACGACACCGTTGTTACAGACGAAATACGTTTTGGTGATAACGACACATTAAGCGCGCTTGTTGCCAACTTAATGGTTGCAGATCGATTAATCATATTAACCGATCAATTAGGTTTATTTGATAAAGACCCACGTAATAACCCAGACGCAAAATTGATTAAACAAGCCAACGCCAGTGATTCGGCAATTGCCTTAATGGCTACAGGCGGCGGCTCTTTAGGTCGTGGCGGAATGGTGACCAAAATTCGTGCTGCCAAATTAGCTGCACGATCTGGCACCAATACCAATATTGCATCGGGTATGGAAAACAACGTTATCACTCGATTATTTGCTGGTGAAAACTTAGGTACTCTCTTAATAGCCGATCAAGAACCATTAAATGCGCGTAAACAATGGTTAGCCGGACATCTACAAACCAAAGGCACGTTATTGGTAAATTCAGGTGCATATAATGCAATCACCGAACATAAAAGCCTATTATCAATGGGTATATTATCAGCCAGTGGTACTTTCCAGCGTGGTGAAGTGGTCAGCCTAGCCAATGAATCGGGGTTAATATTTGCCCGCGGTTTAATCAACCTAGATATTCAAGACATGAAAAAAGTGGTGGGTATTGCCACCAATGATCTTACTAAAACACTAGGTTACGCATGTGATGACGAAGTGATTCATTGTGATAATTTAGTACTTGTTTAACTGTATCTATTTTAGCGCAACCTGAACTCACAGGTTGCAATCAATAGTTACGTTTAATTAAATTAATCTTAAATATAAAAGAGTTCAATCATGCTAACGTCCACTCAACTATCTACAACCCTTACCATGCAAGCAGCCATGAACAGTAAAGTTAATGAAAAATGGTTAACGATGGGTTTTGCTTTTTGCCGTGCCATTGTTGTTGAAGGCACTGAAGCAATAGAACATCACGGTTGGAAATGGTGGAAAGCACAGGATAAAGAATTAGCTCAATTACAAATGGAACTTGTGGATATTTGGCACTTTATGTTGTCAGAATACCTAGTTCAATTTGAAGGCGATGCACAGAAAGCTCAAGTCCATATTGAGCAACAATCGTCAGAGCAGGTTATTATTTTAGACGGTAAAGAATTTGAATTGGCTAAATTAGACTGTGTTGAATCTTTAGAATTATTAATTGGATTAGCGACTGTGCGTCGTTTAAATGTGGCTCTTTTTGAAAGTTTATTAAGTTTATGTGAAATGGACTGGAATGAACTATTCAAACAATACGTCGGTAAAAACGTATTAAACTTCTTTAGACAAGACTTTGGATACAAAGAAGGCACTTACGAAAAGTTCTGGAATGGTAAAGAAGACAACGAAGTATTAAGTTCGATTTTAGACAATGCAGATTTAACTCAAGAAAATATTCAAACGATTATTTACGACCAACTAAAAGCCGCTTACCCTGCTTAATTTTTGAATAAAATATTAAAAGGCTTCCCTTATTTGGCGCCTTTTAAATCCTCTTTTTATTTTACTGTTTCTACTTTTTTGTAAACCACCTCAGTTAACTTCTGTTCAAAATACAAATCCGACTGCTGCTTTTCCTCTTTTAAAAACCCACTGATTGCCTGTTTAAATTGCGGATGCGAAAAATAATGGGTCGAATAGGTTTTATGCGGCACAAAACCTCGATTCAGTTTATGCTCGCCCTGCACTCCAGGATCAAACGTTTTTAAATTATTTTTTATACAATATTCAATTCCCTGGTAATAACAGGTTTCAAAATGCAAAAAATCATGTTCCTCAGAACACCCCCAATATCGACCATATAATGTGTGATCGTCTTTAAAACTCAGAGCCACTCCAACTGTTTTGCCATCCAACTGCGCACAAACCATTACTAGGTTATCGGGTTGCATGGTTAATAATTGCTTAAAAAATGTTTGATTTAAATAACCTGTATTACTTCTGAATCGACTGTATTTTGCATGTTGGCGTTGATAAAACCCATAAAACACTTCCATATCGTTTGCTGTTATCTCAAGCCCTTCTTTTATTTCAAAGGTAATACCCTGCTCTTTTACTGCTTTGCGTTCTTTATTAACATTCTTACGTTTACGCGATTTAAACGTGGCCAATAAATCATCAAAACTTTGGTAGCTGTCATTAAACCAAATAAAATGTACGTCTTGACGCAACATAAAATTTTCATCGGTTAACTGATGAGAGCCAACATCAAATAAAACATGACAGGATGAAAACTTATTCTCATCACAAAACTGCATTAATACACGCTTAAGTTCTTGTTTCACCTTATTGGCATCAAGACTAACATCTATAAGTTGTTTCACACCCATAGCGGGCGTAAAGGGTGTTGCGTTAACAAGTTTTGGGTAATACTCCAATCCATTTTTTTCATAAGCCTGCGCCCATGTAAAATCAAATACAAACTCACCATAACTGTGTGACTTTAAAAATAAGGGAACAAATAATTTTAATTGATCATTTTCTTTACCAATTAAATAATAAGCAATCCAGCCGGACTCATCACCTAAACAGCCTGAACTTTCTAAATTCAGGTAAAACCCATATTGCATAAAAGGATTGGCTTGTTGACTTAAAACATCAAAAGCCTGTTCGTCTACTTCTTTAATAGAGCCAATAAAATAATATTCGAGCATATTTGATCCAAATTGAAAATAAAAGTAACTATTGCGTACAACAAGTGGCTATTAAAATCTCGCTCAATTTGTGTAGTTTGAGGCGAAAAAAAGAGGCTATACCTAATATCATCTTGACTCTAAGCGATCGTTTATAAAACACCTTTTATGTTTTAAGAGAACCTAAATTTAGACCTAAGCTAATTAGTTAAAAATAAAACCTAGCTCAACTTCGCAAGTTTCGGGTGGGAATTACCATATTAAAACATTATCATAGTCATATGAAAAATCATTATAACACCATCGCTAACGCTATCGAATTTATTCAAAGAAACGCTGTTAATCAGCCAAGCCTTAAACAAATTGCCCAGCATGTCCATTTAAGTGAGTCCCACCTACAGCGAGTATTCACTAACTGGGCGGGAGTGAGTCCTAAGCAATTTCTAAAATTCATTAATATCCAATACACCAAACAGCTATTACAGCAAAACCTATTACAAAAACAACAGTTAAGTATATTAGAAACCAGTGAACAATCTGGTTTTTTAAGTAGCTCTCGTTTACATGATTTATTTGTCACAATTGAAGGCATGACTCCTGCACAATATAAAAACCTCGGTGATACATTAAGTATTGAATACGAATTTTACGACACCTTATTTGGTAATTTATTAGTGGCATCTACGCATATTGGTATTTGTTATATGGGATTTAATGACGATAAAAACAGCTCATTAAAAGATTTAAACAAACGCTTCATCAAAGCCAATTTTATTCAAAAAACCAATGTCATTCATCTAAATGTTTTAAAGATATTTCAAGATGATTGGCAATCCATGTTTAAAATTAAATTACACTTAAAAGGCACTGACTTTCAATTAAAAGTGTGGCAAGTGTTGTTACAAATTCCTACTGCAACATTAACCACCTACGGTACTTTGGCTCATACAATTGGAAAACCAAAAGCATCACGTGCAGTGGGTAGCGCTATCGGAAAAAACCCAATTGCATTTTTAATTCCATGTCATAGAGTCATTCAACAATCAGGATTAATAGGCGGTTATAAGTGGGGCAGCACTCGTAAGAGTGCCATTATTGGTTTGGAGGCCTCACAGCAATGAGTTTATTTGAACATGATGTAAACGAAAACCTATTACCGTTTGATGGTGATGTGAATTATTTTGGTGAAGTTTTAACCTTTGAACAAACACAATATTTTTTTGAAGCATTATTAAATAATATTGACTGGCAACACGACGAAGTTTTAATTAATGGCAAACTCATCCGCACACAACGAAAAGTGTCATGGCATTCAGGGCAATCGTCTACCTATCAATATTCTGGTTCAACTAAACTTGCAAAACCATGGACAACTGAATTATTAAAGTTAAAAACAATCGTTGAAAAACAAACCGGCGAAATATTTAATTCGTGTTTATTAAATTTATACGAAACAGGTAATCAGGGTATGGGTTATCACAGTGATAATGAAACTCAGTTAGGGGTTAAACCGATCATAGCTTCACTTAGTTTGGGTGCCACTCGTAAGTTTGTATTCAAACATAAACAAACGAAACATACTTGCGGTTTGGATTTAAGCTCAGGCAGCTTATTAGTGATGAAAGGTGACACTCAGGATCATTGGCAACATAGTTTACCTATTACTGCTAAGTGTCATAGCGCTCGGATTAATTTAACGTTTAGAGTGATTGGTTCAACCGTATAAAACCAACCTTATATTCTATTTAACTGATTTATTCCAAACATAATAATTATCAAATTCATCATCATGAGTAAATACAAAACCTTGCTTCTTATAAAAATCATTAGAGCGACTTTGTTTTAAAGCACCCAGTTTAATAAACTTTTTAAACTCAATAGCCTTTTCTTTAACTTGATTAATCGCAAACTCACCTAGTTTATTATTTTGAAACTGTGGATCAATATACAAATGATCCAAAAATAGATAATCTTCTTTATTACGCACTACATAGAAACCAGCTAGTTCATCATTTAATTCAATTTTAAATGTGTCATCGGGTAAAAAAGTTTCTAAAAAACGTGAGCGAACTCTTTTTTCATCAAAACGCCCTAGTTTTTCTAAACTGGGTTTCATCGCTTTGGCACGAATTTCTGCCAATTCTTTTGCGTCAGCAATATTACATGGCAATGATTTAATTATTTTATCCATTTAAGATTCCCTTTTAGTTTAAACATACGTTTATTCAGATATTAAAACACATCTTGAATTTTTAAATCAAAATAATAACTCTTTTTCAAACGTGATTACTTTTCAAAATTCAAGTTATCAATTAATCTAGCACTGCCCAAATAAGCCGCTACCAATATCACTATATGCCTGTCTTCTTTTGTCGCAGCTTGTAATGTATCTGCATTACAAATATGAAAATAATCGGGTTTTAACCCCGCTTGCGTTAATTTCACTTTGGCATCTTTTTCAATTTGTGCTTGGCTTTGATTATTTAATATTGCCTCTTTAGCCCATGTAAGTGTCTTGTATATGGCGGGTGCAATATTCATTTCTTCTTCTGATAAATAGCCGTTTCGTGAACTTAATGCTAATCCACTGTCTGCTCTAAAGGTTGGGGCGGCTTGTATGTCGATATTCATCATTAAGTCTTTGGCCATTTGACGAATAATCGCTAACTGTTGGAAATCTTTGCTGCCAAATACGGCCACATCGGGTTGCACTATATTAAATAATTTACAAACAACGGTGGTCACTCCATCAAAATGCCCTTCTCGACTCGCACCACAATACAACGAAGATATACCTTTTACGCTCACTCGGGTTAATTCACCCTTTGGGTACATTGATTGTACTTCGGGTATAAACAAAACGTCACAGCCCTGCTCAAACAATAAATTTTGATCTTGCTCTAATGTGCGAGGATAACGTTCAATGTCTTCGCCTGCACTAAATTGGGTTGGGTTTACAAAAATTGAAGCCACTACAACATCACTTTGAGCTTTGGCTTGTTTAATTAACGATAGGTGTCCTTTGTGCAGATTACCCATGGTGGGTACAAATCCAATGCGTTTGCCTTGTTGTTTTTGTGTTATTAAATGCGCTCTAAGTGTCTCGATTGTGTCGAAAATGTGCATATTGGTTCCAAGGCAAAAAAAAGTCATTTTACATGAGAGTAGAAATGATTAAAATCAGCACTTAACTTATTATTTACAATATTAGTGATTATTCAAGTCTTTACCCATTTGTGTTCCATTTTGAATAATTATATTTTAAATTCAGCTATTTTTTAGGAAATGAAATGACTTCTTTAATTGATCAAGCGCGCCAATATATTCCAGGTGGCGTGAATTCTCCCGTTCGTGCATTTAATGGCGTAGGTGGTGACCCGATATTTTTAGCAAAAGGCGAAGGCAGCAGAGTTTTTGATACTGACGGTAAAGGTTACATCGATTACGTTCAGTCTTGGGGACCGATGATTTTAGGTCAACAAGCACCCGAAATTATTGCTGCACTTCAAGATCAAATCACTAAAGCCATTGGTTTTGGTGCGCCTACTGAGCTTGAAATTGAAATGGCTAAAACCATTTGTACAATTTTCCCATCAATTGAACAAGTGCGTATGGTTAACTCAGGCACAGAAGCAACCATGAGCGCCATTCGTTTAGCACGTGGTTTTACAGGCCGTGACAAAATTTTAAAATTTGAAGGCTGTTATCACGGTCACAGCGACAGTTTATTAGTAAAAGCAGGCTCTGGTGCATTAACCTTAGGTGTTCCCACTTCTCCAGGTGTAACAAAATCGATTGCTAAAGATACCTTAACCTTTGAATACAATAATATAAAGCACATCAAAGAAGGTTTTGCACAATACGGGGATGAGCTTGCTTGTGTGATTATTGAGCCTATTGCAGGCAACATGAATTTAGTGCCCGCTACTGAAGAATTTTTACAAGTTTTACGTGAATTGTGTGATGAATTTAAAGTGGTATTAATTTTTGATGAAGTGATGAGTGGTTTTAGAGCGTCATTACAAGGTGTTCAAGGTATTACTGATGTTAAACCTGATTTAACCTGTTTAGGCAAAGTAATTGGTGGCGGTTTACCCGTTGGCGCTTTTGGTGGTCGCAGAGACATCATGCAATTTATTGCGCCTTGTGGCCCTGTTTATCAAGCCGGTACGTTATCGGGTAATCCATTAGCCATGAGTGCAGGTCTTGCGATGTTAAAAGCCGTTCAAGCACCGGGTTTTTATGAAAACCTAACAGACAAAACGCAGTATTTATTAAGTGGCATTCAAAAAGCCGCCGATGATGCAAACATTGATTTAACAACCAACCAACGTGGCAGCATGTTTGGTATTTTCTTCAGCACTGAAAGTAACTTAGATTGTTTTGCTAAAGTGATGTTGTGTAATACTGATCGTTTTAAAGACTTCTTCCATCTGATGTTAAAGGAAGGTATATATTTAGCGCCCTCAGCATTTGAAGCAGGTTTTATGTCAGCGGCGCATAGTTATGATGATTTAGATGAAACCATTGCGGCAGTTACACGTTGTTTTGCCAAATTAAAATAAGCCTACACATTCATCTATAACTATCTCTGAACAGACGCTAATTCTAGTTTCGTTTAGAAACAAAAAAACCGCTATTCATACAATTGAATAGCGGTTTTTTTGCTTAGATACTATTTATTTTGCGGTTAGTTTTGCTTTTAATTTATCATTTTCATCTTCTAAATCCGCTATCGTGGTTAATAATTCTTGTGAATCGTTAATTAGTTTTTTCAATAAATCCTCTAACTCTTCATCCGCCTGAGCTGTTATAGCATCTTTATTTAAAGTCCTACTTGCGTCATCAACATTATTTGTATTGTCATTTGATTTTTTAGACTCACTTGCTGCTAACTGGGACTCTAATACTTTGATTCTGTCTTGAGCGTTTCGAAGTTCCAATTTAAGGTTGGTTATGGAATTTTCAGTATCCTCTATGTTTTGCTCAATGATTTTAATATCAGCTTGTTGAGTTTTTACTAATGCTTCTAAATCCGCTCCAGCTTCTGGTGTCGCTATTTTTTCTTTTAACTGGGTTAAATTATCTCGTTGCGATTTTTGTAAAGTTTGTAAACTTTTCAGTTCCTCTTCTATTTTAATCACACTTGCATCAAGTTCAGCATCTGAATCAACACCTTGTTTTTCTAACTCGGTAATTAATAAATTTGCCGCTTCTAATTCTTTTTCTAATAATGAAACCACTACATCCGACTGTTTAATGTAATTAGCCTGCTCAAGTACTTGCTCTTGTAAAGTAGTCAATAATTTTTCTGTATCAGAAGCGTTACTTAGACGTTCAATATCCAACTTCATTCGATTAATATTTTCAAGCATGTCGAACTTTTCACATTTCATCCTATAAATTTCATCAGCAAAATCACCTTGTTTTGGTGCTTTAGCTTTATCTATGGCAGTAGCATCGATGGATTTAAGTTGTTTGATTTGAGCCTCTAAACGCTCGATATGTTGATTTCGTTGTTCGATTAAGCCGTTTTCTTCTTTTAAGAAATCAATTTGAAGATTTAATTCTTTTACTTTTGCATCTTGTTCATTATTTAATGGAATATTTAATATATGTGCGATGCGCTCATTTAAAGTAATTGTCTGCTCTTCGTCCATGTCAGGTTGTTGCTCAAGCATTTCTTTAACCGTTTTATAAGCTAAACCTAATGCAGATAATTGCTGATGATGATCACCATCCAGTTTTAAACTCATTTCCTCAGAAAATTCATCAGGTACATCAATTGACATAGTTGGGTTATTTTGGGCTTCTTGCAGCTGAGCGATGAGTTTTTTATTTTGTGAGATAAGGCTTTGATTCGCTTTTTTGACTGCTTTTTGTTGTTTTAATTGGTAAATTTTTTGCAACAAACGGTATAAACGGCCTCTATAAAAAAGAAAACCACCAATTGCAAGTAACCCCAAAAGAGACTCGAGCGTAATAAAAAGTACTAATTTGCTGATATACATAAATAAACAATAATTAAGATCCTTGTTTAAGTATGGTCAATAATCTGAAAATTTCCAAAAACAGGCTTAATTTCTTGCTATTTAGAGAATTTAACCTTCCTCGGTACTTTTCTCAATTTGCTGTAACGCGATACGTTGAGTGCTTAAATTGCTTAATAAAAATTTAGCATGAGCCAAATATTTAGTTAAATATTTTTTATTAATGGGTTCTGCTTTAGGTAATTTAACGGTTTCAGGATTTTTATGAACCCCATCAACACGAAACTCATAATGCAGATGATAACCTGTTGCGGTACCAGACTTACCCACATAACCAATCGTATCACCTTGGTTAACACGCGATCCTACTTTTGTGCCTTTTTTAAAATATTTCATGTGAGCGTATAAAGTAGTAATACCCTGCTGATGTCGAATGATAATCACATTACCATAACCACCTTTCACTCCTGCAAAAATCACTTTACCGTCGCCACTTGCTTTAATAGAGGTACCAGAAGGTGCAGCATAATCGGTTCCGGTATGACGTTTATAGGTTTGGTGAACCGGATGGAAACGTTTTTTACTGAAACTTGACGAAATACGACTGGCATCAACAGGTGTGCGTAAAAATGATTTCTTCATACTATTACCATTTTCATTGTAATAGTCAGTACGACCGGACGCATCCTTATAAGAAGTAGCTTGAAACAACTCTCCTTTATTTAAAAACTGAGCCGCTATCACATTGCCTTTACCATAAGCTATGTCATTAATATATTCTTGTTCATACAACACACTTAAACGATCACCTGAGCGTAAATCTTGCCCAAAATCGATATCCCAACCAAATATATGCATCACTTGAGCGGTTAAATTGGCGTTAATACCCGCTTTTTCAGCGGAACCAAATAAAGATAATTTAATAGCGGCCGACTTAAAATGCGTTTTGATAATTGAAGGGCTCACCTTTTCTTTAATGTTATATTTTTTATTAACAATACCAGAAATAACAACCTGGAACTTGGCATCACGTACTAAATGCACTTGATCTATTTGATCATTCTCATCGTAATGAAATTCAATGCTCTCACCTGGTTTAATGGGGGTTAACGTTTTTTTAATGGCTTTATTACTTAGTAAATTCATCATCAAACGCACACCCGCACCAGAGCGTTCAAATATATGCGACAACGTATCTTGTTTTTTAACTAAGATCGATTTTGTAGGTTTTAACTGTTTTTTGGAAATCTCTACCGCTACTATTTTGGCTGGTTTGTTTTGATCAATAATCGGTTCGATAATTGTTTTTTCTAAAATGGGGTCATTTAAAATAGAGCCTGGCTCTTCAAACACATTATCTTTTACCTGAACGTTACTATAAAAAGTAATCTGCGTATTAGATTGATAAGGTTGCTCATGTGTATTTAACGTAATCACAATAGATTCTTGTTTTTCAGGCGACACAAAAAACGCTATTAATAATATAGAAACGATAGATAAAATGGCGATTATATGTATTTTAGGGAAAGCTTTACTGTTCATGTAAATAAATGTAACTCCAATATAGTTCATCGAGTATAACAAAAATCACTTAAAAATCATGACCTTGAGGTTGTTTTTTGTGCATTATTTTAATTATTTGAGCAATAAATACGTTTTTTGTGGATGAATTGCTATAATGCGCGCTTTCCTCATTTTTGAGGATAATTATACCTATGGTAAGTCACTGAAAGTTCAAAAAGGTTGCGTATGTCTGTGCAAAATATTGAAAAAGCGCTTGCGGAAATAAAACGCGGTAGCGAAGAAATTTTATTAGAAGAAGAATTAATTGAACGTTTACGCTCTGGTAAACCGTTAAAAATCAAAGCGGGATTTGATCCAACTGCGAAGGATTTGCATTTAGGTCATACGGTTTTAATCAATAAATTACGTCAATTTCAAGATTTAGGTCACGAAGTGATTTTCTTAATTGGTGATTTTACTGCAATGATTGGTGATCCAACTGGCAAATCGGCCACTCGTCCACCATTAACTAAAGAACAAGTCGCTGAAAACGCAAAAACCTATACTGAACAAGTATTTAAAATTTTAGACGAGTCTAAAACCACGGTACGTTTTAATTCAGAATGGATGGGTAAAAAGTCTGCAGCTGATATGATTGCATTAGCTGCTAAATATAACGTTGCACGTATGTTAGAGCGTGATGATTTTAAAAAACGTTATAAAAATGGTCAGTCGATTGCGATTCATGAATTTTTATACCCTCTAATTCAAGGTTACGACTCAGTTGCGCTAGAAGCTGATGTTGAATTAGGTGGAACCGATCAGAAGTTTAACTTGTTAGTCGGTCGTGAATTACAAAAACAAAACGGTATGAAACCGCAAACTGTATTAATGATGCCGCTTTTAGAAGGCCTAGATGGCGTTCAAAAAATGTCTAAATCATTAAACAACTACATTGGTATTACCGACGCTCCTGGTGTGATGTACCAAAAACTATTGTCATTACCAGACAGCATGATTCGTCGTTATTTTGAATTATTAAGTTTTAAATCATTAGAAGAAATTGATGCTTTAATTAAACAAATCGAAGACGGAGCTAATCCTCAAGACATCAAAAAAATCTTAGCTTTTGAATTGATTGAACGATTCCACAATACTGAGGCTGCACAAAATGCGCATAAAGGCAGTGGTAATATCATTAAAGACGGTGAGATTCCTGATGATATTACAGAAGTCACTCTAGACTTAGAAGGCGCTGAAGATCTAGCTATCACCTATGTTATCAACCAAGCCAAATTAGTTAAAAACGGCGCGGCGGGTAAAGATATGCTTAAAAATGGTCGTGTTAAAATCGATCAAGAAGTAGTTAGCATCACTCATAAAGTAGGCGCTGGCACGTATATTATTCAAGCGGGCAAAAAGAGTATAGCTAAAGTGACGGTTGCTTAATCGATGCAAATTAAGCAATGGTTAGACAATGCCAAAGGGCTGATTCAATCGGACAGCCCTTTATTAGACGCCCAATTATTGCTTTGCCATGCCATTGATAAAAACACAACTTATTTAATGACATGGCCTGAAAACCAGCTGGATTTAGATCAATTAAATTTGGCCGAAGGTTTACTTCAAAAACGAATTAACGGTTTACCTATAGCCTACATTTTAGGGCAACAAGAGTTCTTTTCTTTGCCGTTTTTATGTAACTCTTCTACGTTAATACCTCGCCCTGACACCGAATGTTTAATTGAATATTGTTTAGACAACTTTGATATTCACGGAGCTAAAACAGTAGTTGATTTAGGTACTGGCACAGGTGCTATTGCGATCACCTTAAAAAGTGAATTTAAAAACTGGCAAATAAGCGCGGTTGATTTTCAAAAAGAAGCTTGTGATTTAGCTAAGAAAAACGCACAACTTAATCATCAAAATATAAATGTAATTGAATCAAGTTGGTTAGATAACTTTGATTCGAACTCTTTAGACATTGTATTGTCAAATCCACCCTACATCGAAGAACACGATCATCATTTAGATGAAGGGGATGTTCGCTTTGAACCCAAATCCGCTTTAACATCGGGTGTTGATGGACTTGATGATATAAAAATCATTACACAACAAGCATTTAATTGTTTAAAAGAAAATGGACAGTTAATTGTTGAACACGGCTACAATCAAGCGACTCGAGTTCGTGAAATATTCACCAAAAACGGATTTATAGACGTAGAAAGTTTCCAAGACTACGCAAGTAATGATCGTTATAGCGTTGCTATAAAACCAAAAAAAGCACTCTAAATACATAATCACGTTCTAATTTAGATGCTTCAATAAATTGTTAGAGGCAGGTTATGCGACGATTAATATTTGCTATTTTATTTTGTTTGGGCAGTTTATGGTTATATTTTGCGACTCAAGGCAATTTTAATAATAATCAAGTTAACACACCTATAAAAACCAACTTAACACCCAACACCTCTAGTTCTAGCTCAATCAAACACCCCTTAACAGTAAACACTGCAGAAGTTGAATTAACGACCACAACTGACATAACGATTAAAACATCTACTGAAATCTCACCTAAACTAGTACTTTTGGATACAGAAAAAACTAACAAGCCATTTATTACAAATTCAAACCCAGTGATTATTCATTCTGAACATTCCCCAAGTTTTAATATTACAGATCCCAACCTTAAACAATGTATGCAAAATAAATTAGTAGTGAATAATGGCGAACAACCCACATTAGATAGAATGTTATATGTCACTCGTTTGATTTGCAGCGCAAATAACCTTGAAGGATTAGAAGATTGGACTCAAATTCACACATTGGATTTAAGTATTGGGGGTTTAACAGATATTTCACCCATTGAATCTTTGGTTAATATGAAGGATTTAACTTTAACTGGAAATAAATTAGAAAACCTTAATGCTGTAAGCCAAATGACTCAATTAACGTCATTAACTGCTGATAAAAATAATATTTCAGACTTAACTGGGTTATCTCATTTAGAAAACATTGAGTATTTAGCGTTACATCACAACAACATCCAATCACTACATGGATTAAATCGATTATCCTCTTTATTACGTTTAGATTTATCACACAACCAGATTACTGACCTTACGGAGTTAGCAGGGTTACATAATCTGACATCCTTAAATATTTCCAATAATAATATAATCGATTTATCCCCTCTTTCCAGTTTAACTAACTTAAGACGCTTAACTGTATCTAATAATCAAGTGAAAGACTTAACCGCATTAGCATCAATGAGTGAATTAATTACAATAATAGGCATAAACAATCAAATATCAGATTTAGAACCTCTTTTAAATATCAATAGCCTAAAATATCTAAACTTGTCTGATAATAAAATTTCAAATATTGATTATTTAAGTTCGTTTACACAAATTGAAGTGTTATTACTTAAAGGTAACAACATTCAAAGCATCGACTCGTTAAAGTATTTATATCAATTATATAATGTTAACTTGATTGACAACCCAGCAGCAAAAGATTGTTTCACGCTTAATTTCATCCTTGAAAAAAAGGGTAAGTTATTATGTGTTGAAAAAACAAACTCAGATTAATTAAAAAATCACTACTATATTAATTCAAATTACTTAATTCAAATATCATTAATGTAAATAATTAGATTGTAAATACGATTTCACTTGCTCATATAAATTTTGAAGTTTTTGAGCGCTTTCATCAAACCCTTCATACTCTCCATTCTTAAAAGCTTCTTCAAGGTCCCCCGATAAGTCAGATAGATCATTTGCGCCTAAATTTCGACTTGATGATTTTAAACTGTGAACAATGCGAATCATTAATTCATCGTCTTGAGATTGTTTGGCGGATTGTAACTGCCCAAGCAATGAATCGGACTCTTCAATATACTTCTCTAAAACCATATTAAAACGTGTTTTTAATAATCCTTGTAACGCAACTAGTGCCTGATCATCTATCGGTGTCATAATAATCCTCAAACTTGTGAAATCTAACAAATAAAAGCATAGCTCAATCTGAACAATTGGCAAAACCGCATTGAATTATCTTGTCTTAATCTTTACCATAGCGCCTTTGATTTAATAAGTGACAATATTTTGGATTCAGATTCAGCAAAAACAGGCATTGCCTACCGTTTTCGTGGTTTTTTACCGATAGTGATCGATGTAGAAACCGCAGGTTTTAACTCTAAAACAGATGCATTATTAGAAATGGCGATGCAAACCGTCGAAATGGATGAGCAGGGTTATCTTGTTCCAGGTAAAAGCATTAGTTTTAATATTGAGCCTTTTGAAGGCGCAAACATGGAAAAAGAAGCCCTAGCTTTTACAGGCATTGATCCTACTAACCCACTTCGTGGTGCGGTTTGTGAAAATGACGCGCTTAAGCAAATGTTTAACATTATTAGTAATGAGGTCAAGGCAACGGGTTGTACTCGTGCAATTTTAGTGGGTCACAATGCTACTTTTGACCACTCATTTGTAATGGCTGCGGCAGAGCGTTGTGGCATAAAACGTAATCCTTTCCACCCTTTCTCTACATTTGATACATCAGCTTTGGCAGGTTTAATTTACGGGCAAACAGTACTTAAAAAAGCATGTGATGAAGCTAAAATTGAATTTGACAACTCAAAAGCACACAATGCACTTTACGACACTCAAAGAACTTGTGAATTATATTGCAAGTTGGTTAATCGTTATAAAGAACTAGGCGGATGGCCAATTTTACCGGAACTTTCTCGTTAAGCTTCAGTTGAATTAGATTTATACATTTCGATTCGATAGAATCGCTACTCATACAACATTTGATGATTTTTTATACTATGACAAATAGTTTGATTAAAAAAGTAAGCAGTTGGTTTAAAAAAAGCCAAAAAAACATACCTGAACAAAACGTTCAAAATCAACGTTCGAACATTGATAATTTTTTTGAAGATGAACATTCGCCTGCAAAAAAAGACGAACAGTATCAATCTAATAAAAAACCATCAAATCAACGTCATAAAAAAAGCACTCCTTCGCCAAAATTTAAAAGTGATGTACTTGTTCAAGTTGAACGTAACGACCATACTATATCGCGCAAAGACCTCAGCCCTAATGCGTTAAAAGTATTACACAGATTGCAGTCTGGAGGATATGAAGCCTACTTAGTTGGGGGCTGTGTACGTGATGTTTTACTTAATCTTCACCCTAAAGATTTTGATGTTGTGACTAACGCTACCCCCGAACAAGTGCATGAATTATTTAGTAATTCTCGAATTATCGGTCGTCGCTTTAAATTAATTCACGTTACCTTTGGTCGAGAAATGATTGAAGTAGCCACATTTAGAGCGAATCACGCTGAAGATAACTCTAACAATCAATCTTCTCGCTCATCTGAAGGTATGTTACTTAGAGATAATGTTTACGGTAATATTGATGATGACGCGGTTCGTCGTGACTTTACAATCAATGCTATGTATTACACGTCTAAGGGTTTTGTCATTCGTGCATTACCTCAAGGCTTAGAAGATCTTAAAAACAAACAAATTCGTATGATTGGTGACCCAGCTACCCGTTACCGCGAAGACCCTGTGAGAATGATTCGCGCTATTCGTTTCGCTGTAAAATTAGGCTTTGAAATTGAGCCCGGTACTGCTGGCCCTATTCGAGAGCATGCTGAGTTAATGCAAAATATTCCACCTGCTCGTCTTTTTGATGAATCGTTAAAACTTGTATTAAGTGGTAAAGGTGTTGAAACTTTTGAGATGTTATTGAAGTATGATTTATTTAAAACATTATACCCTCAAGCACAAAAACACTTAGACAATGATCCTGATGGTTTTAATTTAGCTTTTTTCACACAAGCTTTAAAAAATACCGATACCCGTATTAATTCAGGTAAAACCATTACTCCAGCCTTTATTTTAGCTGTATTTTTATGGCCTGAGCTTTTAAAGGTTCAACAATTCTTTATGGATCAAGGTGTACCTTCTGTTCCAGCTATGCATCAAGCGAGTCAAAAAGTACTGACTCTACAAGCCAAAAGCGCCAGTATCCCTAAACGTTTTTCTTTTACAATGCGCGATATTTGGGATCTACAAATGCGACTTCCACGTCGTTTTGGTAAACGTGCTGAGCAAATACTTGAGCACCAAAAATTCAGGGCGGGTTTTGATTTTGTTTTATTACGCGAACAATCTGGTGAAGATTTAAATGGTTTAGGCGCTTGGTGGCAAGAATATCAATTTGCTGAACCTGAACGCAAACAACAAATGACCAAGGCTTTGGATAAAGACAAAAAGAAACGCCCTCATCGCAAAGGTAAGCCAAAAAAACAATGAAAGCATGGATAGCTTTAGGAAGTAACCTAAACAACCCTAGACAACAAATTAAAGACGCCTGTAATGAAATAGCGATGCTTGAAAAAGTACAGTTCATTTCAGGCTCTAAGATCTATCTATCAAGTCCTATTGGCCCACAAGATCAAGACGACTTTATAAATGGCTGTATTGTTGTTGAAACTCAACTAGAACCAATTGATTTATTAAATGCCCTGCAGAAAATCGAACAGACACATCACCGCACTAGAGAGCGACACTGGGGACCTAGAACATTAGATTTAGACATCATCATGATTGATAATTTAGTAATTAATTCACCTCGATTAACCGTTCCTCACCCTCTTTGCAAAGAGCGTTTATTTGTTTTATTACCTCTTTTAGATATCGAAAAAAATAATAATGTAGAGCTCATTTTATTTAATAAAAAACTACCATATTGGATTAATCTTATCCACGATCAAATATTACATACTTCAGACAACGAATATTTAACCGCTCTTACTTTTTAGTTTCACTCTTCTTTTTTTTGTAAATTAGACTAAAGTCACAACTTTGAACAATGTGACTTTATTTACATTTTCACATATTGAATTATCAAAACATAACATCATTAATGAACTATAGAGTAAGCACTTAGTCTATTCTGGTAAGAGTAGATAAGGGATGGAGAAATAATTTTTAAATTTTATTTCATTAAAACTTATCACTTTTGGCACAAAAAAAGTATTTGACTTTTTTCATAGTCGGAGTAGTTTATAACTAACTTAAATTTAAAGAGGAAACCAATCACTTAAATATATTAGCGTTACTTTTAATTTATTATCAGAGGATTTATATATGTATACATTGAACATCAGTGGTCACCAAGTAACTGTTCCAAGTGAAATTAAAGCATTAATTAAAGAGTCAATGATCAAACTGAGTCGTTATAACGATAAAATTACAAGCATTAATGTTACTTTTAATTTAATTAAACAAGAAACTGATAAAGTTCAGGCTGAAGCAACCATTCGCACTCCTGGTAAAGAATTTTTTGCAACCTCTGAAGCAGATAATAGTATGGGCGTTACGTCAGATAGCCTTGTACAAAAACTAGAAAAACAATTAAGACGTCACAAAAACAAGATGAATTCTAAATCTTCAGAACGTTTTTCTGAAGACACCTCTTTTGAAGATATGAAACAAGATGAATTTAATGCACTTGCCGATCGTGGCATAACAGACTTACAACCTGCTAGCTCAGCTGCATAAAACATCAAAAGCCCAAAAAAACAATTTGGGCTTTTTTAATTCCCTATAAATATTCTTTTAAATAAAACAATTATTAATAACCTTTTATAGGATTACTTCATAAGGTTGATATTATGAATAACATTTCTTTTGAAATTAAAAAACATATAAAAACTTATAAAGACTGGCCTCACAAAGGTTCCACTTTTAGAGACCTAACTGACATTTACAAGCACCCAGAAATAACTCAAAAATGTGTGAACCGATTAGCAGAAAGATATATTTGCGCCAACTTAACTCACATTGCTATTTTAGAAGCCCGTGCATTTATCTTAGGCTCAATGCTCGCAGCGCGATTAAACCTTCCTATTATATTAATTCGTAAACCGCATAAAATGGCAGGTGACATTTTACAATCACATGAGGACTCAAATATTAGAGCTCTTCAAATGTTAAAAAACTCTTGTGGCGAAAATGACAATATTTTAATTTTTGATGATCTAATAGCCAAAGGAAACTCTACAATGGGCGCTATTAATTTAATTAAACAAACCGGAGCAAATATAAATGAGGTTGCTTGTTTAGTATGTTTACCCGACTTAAATGGCATTCAAAATATTGGCACTTTAAATGTCCCTGTATTTCACTTATGTGCATTCGAAGGAATTTAACAATAAAAAAATATTTTATATAATTAAATATAATAAAAAAAAATTTTCCGCTACTTTTTATTATTAAAAACCCTAACCTTGCTCATCAAACTAAAAAAAATGCACTATATTTATAATTCAAGCTATTAGTTTGTAAGATCGGCAAGAATATTGCTAAATAATTAATAAATTCTAAAAGAGCAATTAAAAATGGGAATTTGTGCATCAGAATTACGTCATTACGTGATTCGTCCGACATTAAAACAATTAGGTAGCTACAGTGCCGATATGGAAGAATTATTGATGGCTACCGCCGCCCAGGAATCTGGATTAGGCTCACACCTAAAACAAAAATACCACAGGGGGATGGGTGTATTTCATATTGATGCAAAAACTCACGAACGTATTTGGGATAATTATTTAGCAAAAAAACCCGAATTAGCCAGTCTAATCAGGGGTCTTGCAAGCCAACATATGTTTTTGGAGCAACCGCATAGCGAATTAGCAACTAACTTAATTTATTCCACAGCTATTGCTTGGAGCATTTACATGAGTCAAGAGGCTCCGATTCCTAATAAAAAAGACATTCAAGCAATCGCACGATGCTGGCAACATTATTTTCATGGTAATCATGCTAGCCAAACAGATTTCATTAAACATTATCAGGAATATATAGATAAAGATTCGTTAGCAGCATAATCTATTTTATTCGAGCAGGAGGGTGGGTCCCCTCTAGCTCAGATATAAACGTACGGATTCGATTCTATTCATCAATTGGCTATTTCTAAAAAGTACCCTCGTCTTTTTCATTTTCATCCATCTCATATAACCAAACCTCCTTAAATCACTTATTTGACAGCAATATTAAACAACTCAAATTAAAGAAAATATTACGACTAATTAATACCTCTAACCTTTTATTAATTCCTTCTCATTCCATGATATTAGTCATGACACATTACCAATGCATTACCTCGCCTTACATTGATACTAAATCATCATTCTGTTTATCTTGTTTTCAAGCTTTACAGGGTAAAAAAAGGGCAACAACTTTCCAGTTATCGCCCTTCTAATTTTCTAGCCCTTAAAATTGAATCCTAAGTTACACAGATCAATAAAATATCATATCCAATAATTCTCATATTTTATATTAAATAAGTATATTTACTAAACTTATTTACAAATATTCAAATTACTCTACCTCAATATAATAAAACACAGATACTGTTGGCTGATCGGAACTAACAATTAACTCAAAATCCCCGGCCGAACCAGCCGACCAGTTACTTAGTTCAAGATAATAAACACCAGGGCTCAGCACCATAGAAATTTGGCTATCTAAACCAACATGATCATCATTGGAGTTAATTATAGAGAACGAATCATCCAATAAAAGAAGATAGGCATCACCTGAAGGGTACATTAAATCGATTACAACATGGCTCTCTTCATTCACATACATCTCATATTGAATATTACCAGTAGAATTAGCAGAGTCATAATCACCAGTGGAGATCCAACTATTAGAATCACTGTAAATTTCTAATAACTCTGACGTTTGCGCCTCAACTTCTTCATTAAAATCACCTTCTGACTCTTCAACCACACCTAAAAAAGAAAGACTCATGGATAATTCACTATTATCTGAAGTTAATACCAATTCAAATTCGCCCGAGTAATCAGGTGAAAAAGTTGTAACTTCAATATAATAAACACCAGGCATAACAAAGGTTGATATTTTACTATTTAATCCATCCGAATCATCATTAACTTTTATAAGATCAAAATTATTATCCAATAACATCAAATAAGCATCACCTGATGTCATTAGTTTAATATCTATTTCAGCTAGCTCTAATACATTCAATTGATATACATGGTTTCCTGCACTATTTGGAGAAGACTCTCCAGACATCACCCACTCACTTTGTACAATATATGAGTTTTCTACAAAAGAGACACCTAAACTCTCTTCTGCATCAGGTACATTATTGACTGGATTAACTAGGTGCATTTCACCCCCCGTTATATTTTTTTGACTACAACTTAAAAGACTCAAACTTGATATTACTAATATGATATTAGTGACATTCTTAAACATTTCATTTCCTTTTTATATTAAAAAATTTAATTATTTTTCTCAAAGTTTATGTTACTGAATTATTTGTGAAACACTCACATTAAAAACTCTACATCTAGACATTCTACATCTATAAAAAGGTAAAAGCCATTTCAGCTTTTACCTCTTAATACTTATTTAAAACTATTACTTACGAAATTTATTAACCAAATTCGCAGTTGAACTATCCAATTCAGAAACTTCGCCAGTTTGAAGTGCATCATATACAGCTACACCCAACACTTTACCTAATTCAACACCCCATTGATCAAACGAATTGATCTGCCAAATTGCGCCTTGCACCATTACTTTGTGCTCGTACATCGCAATTAATGAACCCAACACTTTTGGTGTTAACTGTTCAAACGTAATCATGTTGCTTGGGCGATTACCGGCATGTACTTTATGTGGCGCTATGAACTTAATGTCACCTTCGCTCATACCTTTTGCAGTTAATTCAGCACTCACTTGTTCTAAGGTTTTACCTTCTAACATTGCCTGTGCTTGACCTACTGCATTTGCGTACAACCACGGATGGTGATCTGCAATTGGATTATGCGATTTGATTGGTATAATGAAATCCGTTGGCACTAAACGTGTACCTTGATGTAACAACTGGTGATAAGCGTGCTGACCATTTGTGCCGGCTCCGCCCCAAATAATTGGACCCGTATTATAATCAACCATGTCACCATCTTGAGTCACACTTTTACCGTTTGATTCCATGTCCACTTGTTGTAAATGGTTAGGTAACTCTTGTAAGTAGTCATCATAAACTAAAATTGCTTGAGACTGTGCGTCGTAGAAGTTGTTATACCAAATACCGGTTAAACCCAACAAAACAGGTAGATTTTCTTTAACTGGGGTATTTTTGAAATGCTGATCCATCTCAAATGCACCTAACAATACTTCTTTGAATTTATCCATACCCATCAAGATTGCTTGAGGCAAACCAATGGTTGACCATAAAGAATAACGCCCCCCAACCCAATCCCACAGTGGAAATAAATTATCTGCATCAATACCAAAATCTACTGCTGCTTTTTGGTTAGTTGTTACTGCAACAAAATGATTTTTAACATCAGACTGTTTAGCGCCTGTTGCAATAAACCAGTCACGAGCGGCTTGTGAGTTTTTAAGAGTTTCTAATGTGCCAAACGATTTTGAACAAATCACAAAAAGTGTGGTTTCTGGATCTAGGTTTTTACAGCCCTCAATTACAGCTGTGCCATCTACGTTTGCAATGTATTGAATATCAAACCCTTCAATCCAATATGGTTTTAATGCATCTGATATTAATTTAGGACCTAAGTATGATCCACCAATTCCGATATTAACGATTGTAGTTAATTTTTTACCTGTGTAACCAACAAACTCTTCGTTATGAATCGACTTAACAAAACTTTCCATTTTTGCTAACGCGTCAGAAACCACACCTTTTGCTTCTGGAGTAGTTTTATCAAAATCACGAAGTGCTGTATGTAACACACTTCTATTTTCAGAACCATTGATCACTTCGCCTGCAAACATCGCATCGATTTGACCTTGAAGATTTGATTGCTCTGCCAAATCAACTAATAAAGATAAAGTCTCTTCATTTACTAAGTTTTTAGAATAATCCAACTCAATACCACAGGCATCGGTTGTCATCTTATTTGCACGATCTTTATCGTTTGCAAACAATTCAAGTAAATTGGTTTTATCCATTTGCGCTTTATGCGCCTGTAGTTTTGCAAAAGCAGGTAATTCGGTAAATTTACTCACGTTAATATTCCTATTTATTAGATAGATTAATAGACATAAAAAAGCCGTCAATTGACGGCTTATAAAATTCTTTACGCTAGTTGCACGGCAATAGCGTTACTTGTATGGCTGACATTGTTGCCTTCAGAGATGTAGATCATTCTAGGCTTGAATGTTTTCAGCTCTTGTTCACTGTAATCGGCATACGCACAAATAATAACACTGTCACCTACGCTGGCTTTATGTGCCGCAGCACCATTAACAGAAATCATTTTTGAGCCTTCTTCCCCACGAATCGCATAAGTGGTGAAACGCTCGCCATTAGCAATGTTATAGATTTGAATTTGTTCAAATTCAAGAATCCCTGCCATGTCTAACAAGTCGCCATCTATGGCGCAGCTGCCTTCATAGTTTAAGACAGCATGTGTAACACGTGCTTGGTGTAATTTTGCTTTTAACATGGTTGTTTGCATCTTGGGACCTTTCAAATCTAACTATTGGGCTAATTTTCGGGCGCGATTATGCATTAAAGTTCAAAAATATTCAATGAAAAACACATGTTTATACGCATTTAAGCATTCAACAAAACAATACAATTGATTGTTTTTTAACCAAGCAGTAAGCAGGAGTTAACAGAACTTAACAGAATTTATCAACAAAGTTTACGCATCTTGTCTTTAATGTTACATTACATTACCTTTTGTCGACAGCTACATAAAACTAGACATGAACATTAGGTAAAAATGAATTATTAATCGAATAAGTGAATACCAATATTAATCACTTATTTGAACCACTTTAATTGTAAATTACGCTAGGTAACACATGGCAAAACTGCTGATTATTAACGGCCCTAATTTAAACATGCTTGGCACTCGAGAGCCCGATATATATGGTCATGAGACTTTATTAGATATCGAAAATTCTTGTATTACTAAGGCGTCGTCATTTGGGCACAATTTGGAATTTATACAATCTAATTCTGAGTCAGATTTAATCAATAAAATTCAACAAAGCCGTGGCCTAGTTGATTATATCGTTATCAATCCAGCTGCATTTACTCATACAAGTGTTGCGATTCGTGATGCACTATCGGCTATTGAAGTCCCTTTTATTGAGGTACATTTATCCAATGTGTTTGCTCGCGAAGCATTTCGACATCACTCGTATTTCTCAGATTTAGCACAAGGCGTCATTTGCGGCTTGGGCTCACAAGGTTATTTGTTTGCTATTGAAGCTGCACACAAATTTTTATCAGAATAACTCAACATAATTATAAAGGTTAACCCCATGGATATTCGTAAAGTTAAGAAATTAATCGAATTATTAGAAGAATCAGGTATCGACGAAATAGAAATATCTGAAGGCGAAGAATCAATTCGCATCAGTCGTTCTTCAGCTAAAAATCAATTGCTTCCTCAATATGCTCCCGCTCCTATTGCTGCGCCTTTAGCTGCTCCAGCACCTATTGCACCAGTTGTTGCTGTAGAAGCTGAACCTAGTGTTCCAGCTGGTCACAGTGTTAAATCTCCAATGGTAGGTTCTTTTTACCGTGCACCTTCACCTTCTTCACCTTCATTTGTTGAGATTGGCCAAACAGTTAAAGCTGGCGACACAGTTTGTATCGTTGAAGCTATGAAAATGATGAATCAAATTGAAGCTGACAAATCAGGGGTTGTTAAAGCAATTTTACTTGAAAACGGTCAAGCAGTTGAATTTGATCAACCATTAATCATCATCGAATAAGGCTTAAACATGTTAGAAAAAGTATTGATTGCGAACCGCGGCGAGATCGCACTTCGTATCTTACGTGCATGTAAAGAGTTAGGAATTAAAACGGTTGCCGTTTATTCCAAGATCGACAAAGACTTAATGCACGTAAAGTTAGCCGACGAGTCAGTTTGTATTGGCCCTAACCCGTCTTCAGATAGCTATTTGAATGTTCCAGCATTAATTGCAGCAGCTGAAGTTACTGATTCAGTTGCAATTCACCCAGGTTACGGCTTTTTAGCTGAAAATGCTGCGTTTGCTGAACAAGTTGAAAAATCAGGTTTTAAATTCATCGGCCCTAAAGCTGAAACAATTCGCCTGATGGGCGATAAAGTTCAAGCAATTAAAGCCATGGTCGCTTCTGGTGTTCCAACTGTACCAGGCTCAGGCGGCGCATTAGATGATGACGATGAACGCTCACACGCGATTGCTCGTAAAATTGGTTACCCAATTATCATTAAAGCGGCAGCCGGTGGTGGTGGACGTGGTATGCGAGTTGTAAACTCTGAAGCTGCGTTAACCACATCCATTGCATTAACTAAAAACGAAGCGCAAATGTTCTTTAGTGATGGCACGGTTTACATGGAAAAATACTTACAAAACCCTCGTCACATTGAAGTACAAATTTTGGCAGATGGCCAAGGTAATGCTGTTCATTTATATGATCGTGATTGCTCCTTACAACGTCGCCCCCAAAAAGTATTAGAAGAAGCTCCGGCTCCTGGCATAGATGAAGAAGCACGCGCACAATGTTTACAATCATGTGTTGATGCTTGTATTAAAATTGGTTATCGCGGCGCAGGAACATTTGAGTTTCTTTATGAAGATGGCTGTTTCTACTTCATTGAAATGAATACTCGTGTACAAGTTGAGCACCCTGTTTCTGAAATGGTAACTGGTGTCGACATTATTCGTGAGCAACTAAGCATTGCTGCTGGCAATAAATTGTCTTTCACTCAGGATGACATTAAATTAAACGGCCATGCTTTTGAGTGCCGTATTAATGCTGAAAACCCAGTTAACTTTATGCCTTGCCCGGGTAAAGTGACACACATCCATGCACCAGGTGGTTTAGGTGTACGTTGGGATTCTCATCTTTATAGTGGTTACACAGTTCCACCTACTTACGATTCAATGATTGGTAAATTAATTACTCATGATAAAGATCGCTCTATGGCGTTAATGCGTATGCAATCCGCTTTAGATGAATTAGTAATTGATGGCATTAAAACCAATATACCCCTTCAAAAAGAATTAGTAAGAGATGGCCACTTCCAACAAGGTTGTGTCAATATCCATTACTTAGAAAGTAAATTAGAAAACAAATAAATTGTTAATCTAATTTTAAAAGGCCGTCTTTTGACGGCCTTTTTACTTTTACCTTTCAACACTTATTAAACAAAAAAGAATTTTATATGCCTTGGATACAATTTAGATTTCAAACCAAATTAGATCAAGTCGAAACACTTGAAGATCTATTAATGGAGCTTGGCGCAAGCGCCGTTACCTTAGCAGATGGCGCAGACCAGCCTGTGTTTGAACCCATCCGAGGCACTACACCACTTTGGGATGCAACCGAAGTGATTGGTTTATTTGATGGCGACATTCAAATTGAAGAAGTATTTAATCAAATAGCTTTAACCTACAAAGTAAACAACCTTGAACTTCCACAAGGCAAAGCTGAAATATTAGAAGACAAAGATTGGGAGCGCGAATGGATGGAGCACTTTCATCCGATTCAATGTGGTAATCGTTTATGGATTACACCGAGCTGGCGCAAACCACCTGATAAAAATGCGGTTAACTTAATGCTTGACCCAGGTTTAGCATTTGGTACAGGCACTCACCCAACAACATTTATGTGTTTAAAGTGGTTAGATGAATTTAATGTTTTAGTGAAAGACGCTAAAGTAGTCGATTACGGCTGTGGCTCAGGAATTTTAGGCATCGCTTCTTTATTATTAGGCGCACAAAGTTTTGTAGGAGTTGATAATGACCCTCAAGCTATTATTGCCACAAAAGATAACGCTACACGCAACAATATCGACGAAAGCAATTATACTGTTTATCTACCTGAGCAATTTAACCCAATCGAAGCAGACATTGTATTAGCTAATATTCTTGCTGGCCCACTAATTAGCTTAAATACAGCTATATTAAGTACATTAAAGTCAGGTGGTAGATTAGTACTTTCAGGTATATTAAATCACCAGTATAAAGAAGTAGTAGCAGCGTATTCTCACCTTATTGACTTTGCACCGATTAAAGAACAAGATGAATGGGTTTGCCTAAGCGGCACAAAAAAATAATTTAATAAACATAACAGGACGAAAACACCATGGCGGATTCATTTATTACGCAATGCCCACATTGCCAAGTGAAATTCAAATTGACCGAAAGCCAATTAAATGCGGCTAAAGGTTCAGTGCGCTGTGGTGCATGTCTAAATATATTCAACGCAAAAGATAATTTAGCTGGTAATCAAGTTAAATCAACACCACTTAAAAAGCCTGTCGGACAAAACAAAGTTGAAAAACCTGTTATTACAGAACAAAAAATTGAATCAGGTGAAGTCGACAATACAGATAATTTATTTAAATTTGACGAAGCGCCAGGTGAAATTCAAGATGACATTTCAGAGTCTCTATTTGCAGATTTAGACGACCAAGAAAGCGAATACAATCAAAACAACGAAAAAGAAGAAAAAACTAATGACTTTAATTTACCCGAAGAATTAGAAAGTGGATTTTCATCTGACGACGATGATATGAATTCACTTTTTGCTGAAGCTGAAGAAGGTCTAAATAATATATTTGAAGAGCCTAAATCAGAAAACACTCTAGAAATTAAATCGCCTCCAACTAATACTGACGATCAATTGTCCGATATTTTTTCGAGCTTAGAACATTCTGAAGGACTGATAACTAAATCTAATAGCGATAACAACTCCGATTTATCAGGATTAAAGGATGACCCCGAAGAAGATTTTGTTTTTGGTATTGACGAACCAAACGAACTAGAGATTGATGAAAACTTTTTAAACTTTGAAGAAAATAACACCGATGCATTTACTGATGACGCCATTATTGCCGAAGATGAAATAACTGAAAAAATCATTAATGCTGATGATGATACTGCTGACGAAAGTTGGGCTGAAGAATTATTAAGTGATGATCATCCCAAAGAAAAAAAAGCAGTGTTTAACTCAAAAGCATTAGGCGAAAAACAAATAGACAGTGACAATTCAATCACTCCACAAACAAACAAAAGTTTTTATAGCGGACACTTACCTGCTAATTTTGACAAAGACGTCACTCAGATTTCCAACAACCCAAGAAAAAGCCAAAACATCAAAACATCGGTTCACACAATAAGACAAGACACTCAAGAATTAGATGATTTATTAGAGAACAATGGCGGTGGTTTTTTATCTTTTATTGCTTGGTTATTTATGTGTTTGATTTTAATCACAATTTTAATAAGCCAATATATATATTTTAATTTTGACTATTTATCGCAATCAAAATGGCGTCCACAAATTATTCAAACCTGTGAATTAATAGGTTGTAAAGTGGATAAATCCACTGATCCTAGCAAAACAATTCAGTTACTTGAATCTCAAAAGATTGAATTTAACGGCTCAATAAAAATTATATTCAACCTGCGCAACTCACAACCTACGTTTATTGAGTACCCTAATTTATTAGTTCAAGTATTTGACAAAAATAATTTACTTTTAGGTGATCAGCTTTTTACTTCGTCAGAATATTTACCTTCTCAGATTAGAACTGAGAATGAAATGCGAGGAAATTCTGACTTAAAAGGGACTGTATTAATTAAAGATTTAGGCGAAAAAGCGGTAAGATATCAATATTCATTAACAGACAAATACTAAAAATATAAAATTTTTAATACGTTTAAAACTTAAACGTATTAAAAACAAACTTTACTAAGTCTAACTTTTATCAGCAGAGTTATAAATAAAATAACTCCAATACACTAAAACCTTAAACGTATTAAAAAAACTAAATCAACAAAATCAACTAAATCTAACTTTTATCACCTGAGTTAAAAATCAAATACAAATCCGTTAAACCTTCTGACATATCTTGAATCGTTGACCAAAGTAAATCACCATCTTCATTAAATCTGGAAAAATCTTCTTCTTCAGTAAATAACTAACTACAAACTTCTAAAGGTAACATCAATACTGCAACACTCTCATCATCTCTTTCAAACCAAACCTCTTGATCAGCAAACACCAATTACATAAA
>JALJPK010000260.1 GCA_022968985.1 Pseudomonadales bacterium
TTTCTGGGTTGTGCTGAGTGGATAATACAACCGCATCAATCGCAATAGGGTGGCCATTTTGATCATAACGAAAGGTTACATGAGATTTAGCATCAGGGCGTAACCATGGTAATGTGCCATTTTTACGAAGCTCTGCTTGTTTTTGAACTAAACGATGTGCGTATGTAATAGGGGCAGGCATTAATACGTCGGTCTCGTTTGACGCGTAACCAAACATTAAACCTTGATCGCCAGCGCCTAAATCTTTGTTGTCTGCTTCATCTACGCCCATTGCAATATCAGCTGATTGCTTGCCAATTGCGTTTAAAACAGCGCAACTTTCGCCATCAAATCCAACATCAGAAGAGGTGTAACCAATGTCTGAAACCACTTTACGCACTAGTTCTTCTAGATCAACATAAGTAGACGTTCGTACTTCACCTGCCAAAACCACCATGCCTGTTTTAACTAATGTTTCAACCGCAATACGTGCATGTGGATCATCTTTGATAATGGCATCCACCACGGCATCAGAGATTTGGTCAGCCATTTTATCTGGGTGGCCTTCTGAAACGGATTCAGATGTAAATAATTGATATTCGCTCATGTTTAAACTCTCTCTAAGTTCTCTAAATTTTTGAAAATAATAAGCATTGCACTTGAAAACCATTACGCATGGCGACAAAACTTGTTTTAGTTAATAACAGCCCGGCTTTTTGTGCCCAGCTTTCTAATTGAGGTTGTGCAAACCCTAACCAAACATCACCGCAGTTTTCTTTGGCCCACTGTTGGTCGTGTTGGCATAAATCGGTAATCATCAAATGACCGCGGTCATTTAATAAGTTAGCCGCTTGTAGCATAAAAGCTTGTGGTCTAACGATATGGTGCAGAACCATGTTCATTACGATCAAATCTGCAAAAGGGTTTTTAATGGATTGAATATCTTCTAATTTAAATTCGATATTAGTTAAATTTTTGTTCGCACAACTAGTTTTAGCAACCTCTAATAATGCTTTGGAAATGTCTAAGGCTAGTACTTGTTTGTATTGTTTGCTCAAAGCGATTAAAAACTCACCTTGGCCTGGGCCAATTTCTAATGCTTGCCCAGTTTGTGCGTTAATAGATAACATCATTTCTTCGCATAAACTTTGGTAAGACGAGTACTTGGCAATTAAATCTTGTTGCTGTTTAAAGTCACTAATGTGTTTGGCAAAAAACACTTGTGAGTTAATTTCACGCTCTTGTTCAATTATGTTTAAGTTCTTTATCACGTCATCGTCTAACAAGGCTTCATCAATGGATGCAAATATATGCTGAATCACATTAAACGTATTTTCTAAACTGCGACGATAAAAAATTGAATTACCTTCGCGCGAAGTGGTGACTAAATTTGCGTTGGCTAACGTTTTTAAGTGATGACTCATACCTGATTGTTTCATTGTGAAAATTTGGCTGAGTTCTAATACACCAAAACTGCTCTCGCCCAAAACATTTAGTATTTGCATACGTAAAGGGTCACCCATTGCTTTGAGTGTGATAGCAAATTGAGGGCATGAATGCATGGGGTTTTGAGTCATTTTAAATTTAATTCTATTCTCTGATTTTGCAAAGTGTAGAGAAAAAATGGCAATAATGCAAATCTATATCAATATTTATTGATATAGGTTCTGGTATTGGTTGTTATTTTATATTTATACCGTTATCTTTTATTGTTTATGCATAATTAAATTAAGAAATGTATCAATCCTAAGATCTTCTAACTAAAATTAAGGGATCAATATTTATGTATTAGGTGTCAGAAGTGGATTACGATTTTTTTAAAGACGAATACGATGCGCCATGTGTTCAGTGCTCTATGGAGTACGAAGCGATGGGTGTATTTTTAACTGAAGAATTAGCAAAAGTTGAATTAATTGAAGCGTTGTTAGTAGATGTTGAAGCAATTGAAAGCAAAAAGTTAAATAACAAAGAATTTCAAGGTAAAGAATTTTTGTTAAAACTTAATCGAGACGATGCGATTGTTCGATCGAATATATTAGATTCTTTGTCGGACGATGAAATTCCAGAAGAGTTAAATTACTACGACAGTCAAAGTGAAAGTATGTGTGGGTTGGATGATTTTAAAGCGTTGCTTGAAGATTGGTTAGATCATGTTAAAAGCGCAACAAGACGCACACGCTCTTAGTTTTAATTATCATCACATTCAAATGTGCGTATTTCGTCGTTAAAAAATGATCACTTACACCTGTAAACTCACATTTTTCGCCTCGAACTACACAAATTTGACTGCAATCTGAGTTGTTACTCATTGTTTTGAATAGTTTTAATCTTGTTTGTCGAAACTCGATAACATACCACGCAAAATCTGCAGCTCTTTAGCGGTGGGTCTTGCGCGTTTAAACAGTGCTCTTAAGTGATCAATTGCTTGGCCCGGGTGGCTGGGTTTAATGAATCCGCTCTGAGTTAAGCTTGTTTCTAAATGACCGTAAAAACG
>JALJPK010000261.1 GCA_022968985.1 Pseudomonadales bacterium
CCCCCCCCCATTAGCAGCTTCATGCAAGGACAAAGTTAATTTACCACTGCTAGCATTAAAACAAACCATTGCATTTGACATTGATTTCCCATCAGCATCAACTTCATCACCAAAAAAACCAAATTGATTTCTAAGGGCAATTAATCTTGCACGACCTATTACTAAACGTAAATCTTTTTCAACAGTATTAACTTTATTTTTATTCATTTGGGAAATAAAACTAGGGGCCGCCGCACCCATTAGAATACCCAAAATAGCGATTACCACGATTAACTCAATTAATGAAAAACCTTTAGAATTCGACATATTCATCCTTAATCTATGCCACATAACGAAGTAACAGTGTCTAAATCTTTTGTTTCATTTTTATCATCTAAGGTCATTGCACAATCCTCTACAGTTTTATGTACACCCCATGCTGTGATAAGAAACCCATCCGACGTAAAGATCACATCAAATGAAAAATCACTACCTGATGCAGCTTCCCACCCACCTTTTGCCTCACCAGCTGACGGATAATAAAGTTGACGCGAGTAAATCGCTTCAATATTAGCCGCCAAAGTATGCATATCATTCTGCGCAGTTTGAATCCTTCCATTTCTTACATAATCACTATAAGCAGGTAAAGCAATGGCTGCTAAAATACCAATAATTGCGATAACAATCATTAATTCAATTAAGGTAAAACCACTTTGTTTTTTGATATATTTCATAAATTCTACAACTATTTTTAGACTTAAATATGAGTATTTAACTAATTAATTAAATTAATTAGCCTGATATTTCAGAGGGGTGGATTATAACAGTAAACCCCAAAAACGAAAGGAGTCAATCGTACGATATTGTTACGAATATGTAACTCAGACCTCAATAAATCAACCCTATGTACCGCCAGAGTAAAATAATACAAAACCATAACATAGATATTTAGTAAATACGTGACATAAATATATTACGACACCCAGTTTTTTTTGTATTTTTTTGTATTTATATTTTTTATTAATAAACAAACTGGATACTTTAGCCACCACAGCTTAACCATCCATTTTTTTAGTGTTTTCTTTTTAATTTAACAGATCAACTTAATAGTATTTCACAACAATAATTAAGCTTTTTTTTAGCATTATTTACAATTTCACACAATGTATCAGGCAAAGCAAAACCAAATTCAATACAACTTAACTCAATTAGTTAACGCTTTTATAAATATGTAACCATCAGATACAAAAAAACCAACTCACTTCAACGAAGGGTTGGTTTTTTAACAAAAATCAGAATTTTAGTTAAATAAATTACAGCTTAGCCAAATACAGTTAAGCAAGAATACCTGAAGCTGTAGCGCCTGAGCCATACAAACCATCCGGAAGCTGATCTGCCACACCTAACGCATCAGCCACTGTATTTAATAACGAGTCATTATTTGCCCCTGACACTGTACGACCACCTAAGATATTTGTCCCACCGGCAATTGTAAACGGGCAATTATTACCATCATGTGCATTACCATTACCCATATCAGTTACTTGCAAGATAATCGTTGAGTCAATTAACGGCTGACCATACTCATCGTTGCTTTCTTTTAATACTTTAATTAAATAAGCCAATCGTTCTGTTAAATATTTACGTGCTGACACATAGGCACTACCACCTGCACCATGGATACTGGCATGATAATCACCACCATAACCCGACTCTGGCACTACATGCTCTGCCTGGTGAGTACCAAGTTGTAACGTTGCTACTCTGGTTAAATTACAGCGAAATGCACTGGCGATTAAATCACAATGGCGATTAGTAATTTCTGTAAAATCACCAATTGTTGAACCACCAAATGGCGACCAATTAATATCTTCAGCGGTACAGTTTGCAACTGGCACTATTTCCAAACGACGCTCTAATGCTTGAATTGCACTTTCATGCTCGTCCATTCTCTTTTTCTCTAAATCACCAAGCTTAGATCTAATTGCCAATAACTCCGCTCGTGATCGATCTAAAATACTCTGTGCTTTTAAAGCGCCGTCAGTACTTGGTGGCTCACCCCCAAAAAAACGATCAAATACTGCATTTGGATTGTCAGAAAAGGAAGCATCGGCACCGTTTTTCTTACTCATAATACCCTGGCCGGTATTACACTCAGTACCCACCCGCATTGAACCAAAAGGAGTGGTCGCTCCAATTACTTCCTCTAATTTTGAGTCCATAGAATTAGACGCATCCCCCATAGTTAAATGAGTTTTACCGTGCCCACCCACATTTGACGTACAACCATTAAATAAAATCACATTGTCTTTATGTGGTGCTAGTGGTGTAGCCGTTGAACCAAATGTATTGCCATCCATTGTATAAGTGCCGGGTGGCGCACCATCTGGAATATATACAAATACAACACGCTTGGTATTTCCTGTTGCTGCAAATGCCGCTCGTGAATAAACAAGACCAGCTGCAAAAGGCAACGCTTTAAATG
>JALJPK010000262.1 GCA_022968985.1 Pseudomonadales bacterium
AAAATAGTGCCCGCACTGGTTGTTTTTTTACCTCTAGTTGCCCTTATAAATTTTTATAATTAGTTAACCTGAACACTGGATAAATAGCAGCTGTTTAATATGCCCATTTATTAAATTTAAAGCTTATTCGAATGGTCAGGTTGAATATATTCAACACTGATAGTGCACACTTTTACCACAGACTGTGTGAAAACTTTTTTGATCACTTTTTCGTATAAACATTAAATCCTTATGATCAATCAATCTTAAAACAAACGATTACATCTATCTATATTTGATATAATATTCAGTACGTTAATTGATTACATAGTGATTTTATGTCTCGTCATATTAAAGGTTTATCTCGCTCCCAAGCCACACTATTCCCAGAAATTCTTGATGATTTTGTATCGAAAGAAAATCCAGTGAGAGTTATTGACGTATTTGTTGATGAATTGGACTTGGAGCACCTCGGATTTAAAGGCGTTAAAGCTAAAAACACAGGACGCCCTGGTTATCATCCTGCCACTTTACTTAAGATATACATTTACGGATATTTGAATAGAATTCAATCTTCACGCTGTTTAGAGCGAGAAACTCAACGCAATGTTGAGCTAATGTGGCTTACAGAGCGTTTATCTCCTGACTTTAAAACCATTGCCGATTTTAGAAAAGATAATGGCGCTGGCATTAAAAACACCTGCAAAACATTCGTCAAAATGTGCTACCAATTGAATATGTTTAACGATGCTACCGTTGCAATTGACGGCAGTAAATTTAAGGCATCAAACAATAAAAAGAACAATTTCACATCAAGTAAAATTAAATTTCATATTGAGCGTGTTGAAAAAAGTATTAATAAGTATTTAAACCAACTAGACAACGCTGATATTCAAGAAGAAACACCCCATGATATTGCCAAGATTAAAGATAAAATAGAATATCTAAAGAAAAGCCTTAACGCATTAATAGAGATGAAGGAAACCGTAAGTTCTCATCCAGACAAGCAAGTGTCGACGGTTGATCCAGATTGCCGGTTAATGAAAACTCAAGGAATGACCAGAGCCGTTTGCTACAACATTCAAAGCGCCGAAGATACTAAACATCACCTGATTGTTGCACATGAAGTAACTAATACAACAGATAGAGGTCAGTTATGCCATATGACTAAGAAAACACTTGATGTATTGGGTAACGATGTAAAGACAATCATAGCGGACAAAGGTTATTACAGCCGACAAGATATAAAAGATACGCAAGATTTAGGCGTTACGACTTTGGTGCCTAAAGGCGATACATCAGGCTCTGAAAAGAAAGGGATTTTCAATAAAAATTTATTTAAATACCATCAAGATAATGACATTTATATTTGTCCTGCGGGTAATGAACTTCAATCTAGACATAGTTCAGAGGAAGCTGGATTAGAGATCAAATACTATTTTAATTGCATAGCCTGTAAAAATTGTACCATTCGACATAAATGCACCACATCTAAACGCGAACCAAGAAAAATGAGGCGCTGGGTTCATGAGGCAGACATGGAAAAAATGGAAGCATTACTCAAAGCAACTCCTGATGCTATGTTGCAACGAAAACAAACCGTTGAACACCCATTTGGCACGATAAAGTTATGGGCTGGAGCAACACACCTCTTAACGAGACGATTTAAAAATGTGAGTACTGAGGTCAACCTACACGTGCTGGCTTACAACTTAAAAAGAATGCTCAGCATATTTGGAACAGAGAAACTCATGAAGGTACTTATGATGGCCTGAGGGACATCTTTACCTTGGAAATTCAGTAACATGTCAACAGTAGGGATAATATAAGCCATTCTTAGCGTTTAAAATATGTAAATCCTAGATAATTAAAAATATCGGCTTCGCTACGCGAAGCCGTAAAAAGTACAGAAATGAACACCAAAACTTTGAAATTAATTGATGAGGTGTTTTCACACAGCCTGACCACTTTGCGGACATTAACCATTACAGCTAAATGGAACGGTTGGATTAGATTTTGTATCGACAACACAGCATTAAGCGGGAATAACAGTTTGCTAAAATAAGTGTGGTACGAACGCAGCAAACTGTTATGAGTCTGATTTAAAGTCTTATAGCACTACTTACTTCTTAACCTTTTTGATCATTTTCGACGTTATTGGTGGAGCATCAGGATCGTTTATTGCTCTTTTCTCTGCCTCAGAGTCACTCAGTGAACGTATTTTATTAACATCATAATT
>JALJPK010000263.1 GCA_022968985.1 Pseudomonadales bacterium
AAAAATAATGTTAAGTGACATAGAAAGCCTTGAAGGAGATGTACATCGCACCATGAATTAATAAATAGTGACCAAAATTTAAGCATTAAGAATAAGTGATCTTCATATCTATTTTGCATTATTAAACTCAAAACTGTTACACTTTTACTATATTGATTTTTAATCCACTTTAAGTCGTTATATACCCATGATCAATGAAGGTGCTTGATTTATGCAATAATGAGGATCATGATATCCCTCATGAAAGAAGTAAGATTAACCCCCAACCAAAAAATTGATTTAGAAGCACTCCACGACGCGAGTCGAGATAAGCGTGTTTGTGATCGAATAAAGGCAGTATTACTTCGCTCAGAAGGTTGGTCAACGTCGATGATTGCACAGGCATTAAGGCTTCATGAAACGAGCATCACTCGGCATATTGATGATTATGTCAGTAAAAATAAGTTAGCCCCAGAAAATGGTGGCTCACAACCTTATTTGAATGAAACACAAACAGATGAAGTTGTATCTCATCTCATGCAACACACTTATCGCTGTTCTTACGAAATTATTGAATATATTTTTAAAACGTATCAAATTCGTTTTTCTATTTCTGGTTTGAATAAGTGGCTTCATCAACATAATTTTAGCTATAAATACCCTAAGGGCGTGCCTCATAAGTTTGATGAGGAAAAACAAGCAAATTTTATTGAGAAATATACTGAGTTAAAAGCGCAAACTGTTGATGAACCTATCTTGTTTATGGATGCAATGCATCCAACCCAAGCGACAAAAGTAAGCTGTGGCTGGATAAAGACAGGACATGACAAGTCGATTGAGACCACAGGTAGTCGAACCCGATTAAACCTTGTTGGTGCGATAGATTTAAACGATTTAGCGGCAGCTCAAGTTAAGCGTTATGAAAAAGTAAATGGTGAGACAATCCAGCATTTTTTCACAGAATTACGTGCACACCATGGTAGTGATAAACGCATTCATTTGATTTTAGACGGTGCTGGTTATCACCGAGCACAAGTTGTTAAAGATAAAGCCAATGAACTCAATATTGAGCTTCATTACCTTCCGCCTTACAGCCCAAATTTAAATCCAATTGAGCGGTTGTGGAAAATCATGAATGAGCATGTAAGAAACAATAAATATTTTGCTACAGCGAAAGAGTTTAGAGATAGGATTGATGAGTTTTTTAGTCAAACACTTCCTAAAATAGGTGATATTTTAGGAAGTAGAATTAATGATAATTTTCAGGTGCTGAACTCTGCATCTTGAAGTGTGATGGGTATATACCACCCAAACAAGTCAAACCATTTAGAACCGGTCAAAAAACAGATGCTAATGATGCCATCGCTATTGCCGTTGCCTCTCGAGCTGCAAACATAAAGCCCGCTAGAGTATTAACCATTGAAGAGCAAGGCCTACAGGCAGTTGGAAAAATGAGAGACTTACTTGATAAACAAAAGCTTCAGCTATCAAATCAAGTGCGTGGCTTATTGCTAGAATTTGGCATCATTATCAATAAAAGTATTAAAAGCTTTAAAGCACGGATACCTGAAATATTAGAAGACGCTGAAAATCAGTTACCTATGCCAATGCGTGAAAGCCTCTTTCAAATGTGGGAGTTATATTCCCGTCTAGAAGATGATTTTCAAGTGATGAATAAGGGGTTAATAAACTTAACAGGACAAGACAATGTTTGTAAAAAATTCATGAAACTTGAAGGTGTTGGTCCTATAACATCGATGAGGCTGAAAATACAATTAGGCAGTGGCGAACATTTCAACAGTGGTAGACAGGTATCTGCTTGCATTGGGCTTACCCCAAAACAACATAGTAGCGGTGGAAAAGTACAACTCGGCTCCGTGGGGAAAAATTCATGTGATAAACCACTACGAAGTTGTCTGTTTTTAGGGGCAAGAGCCGTGGTCTCCAAACTTAAAAATAGGCCGGCAAAAACTGAAAAAGAAAAGTGGTTAAAAGCCTTAATCGAACGTAGAGGGGCTAATTGTGCATCAATGGCGCTAGCGAATAAAAACGCACGAACCGCCTATGCTCTATTGAAAAATAATACAGATTACAGCCCTGTATTAATAGCCGCTTAATAATGACTAGAAACACATCACTAATTAACACGTAAAATTGCTACAAAAAAGATCTTAAAAAAGGTTAGACCAACCTTCAACAGCCTGGTTTTTGCTCTGAACATATAGAATGTCGTGAAGGAGAATAGGCATGAAGGTGCGAATACATCAAAGTGGCCGGGATAGCTTCCCATTATGAGCCCGAATATAAGCACGCATCTAAAATTTTAAAAGTTTTTTCTTGTACAATACGAGGAGTCCATATAAGCAATTACCGAGAATTTTCATTATGACAATAAAAACACTTAACGATACTCTACAAAAAAGATGCTTGATTGGCTTAACTTACTTTGATGTTAATGGAGT
>JALJPK010000264.1 GCA_022968985.1 Pseudomonadales bacterium
CCGATACCAATATTGACATAACTTTTTGGAGCTACATATCGCTGCATTAAGTCCGCGCATTCTTCTGCAATACACATTTGTGATTTACTACGCTTAGGCGTAATACCACCTAACTTGTTCATCAACCTAACCGTTTCCAAACCACTTTCTACGTCCCCTTCAAAATGATCAGTCAAACACAACATCGGATCGTCATGACGTCTTGAGCAAGTTTGTTCTGTTTCTGGGTAGTAAACGATGGCCTCTACCTGGTCGGCAGTTAGAAATATCTGGTCAGGTTTTTTCTCGATGAGTTTACCGATATTCACAATCACTTTGCCGCCGTTTCTTTTTGCGGCTAATGCGGCTTCTTTTGACTCACAGATGGTGGAACAGTTTTCAATATAAATATTACCTTCAGCATCAGCCGCAGGTGCGTTAATCATGGCCACATCAATCTTAGGCATTTGATAGCGCAATTTGTCACCGTCAACGGTGATCAAACCTTTCGAGAATCTGTTATTGATGTCGGGAGAATAACGCTTAGGAATAAATACTTCAGAACCGCAGTCAACACGCGGATCGCAAAAGGTGCCGACTCCTGTGGTTGAGGTCACACTTTGTTCGCCTTTTACTGCGGCTTTTACCAACGCGGCCATAATGCCCAACGGGATACAATGCACGGCAAGCTTGCCTTCTTCAGCCATCTCCATTATCGCTCGGTAGGTTTCAAAATGAGAACATATAACTTCACTGACTAAACCTTCTACAGCCCACTCTTCAAGTGTGCCTGGCACTTTACCTCGACCGCCAAGTCCTGCTGCAGTAATTAGCGTTAGATTTTGTGGGTGATGTGTTTCTTCAAAAACTTCTCTTAGCGCCCAGGACAGAATAGAGTTACGTTGATTACCGCCGATCCCACAAACAATCACGGTCTCTTTGTCTTTAATTAATTTAACGGCATCCCGTGGCCCCATAAATTTTGGCGAACCTGGAATCTTATACTGGTAGTGGGTGTCTCTTTCATTCCAGTGTAATCGGTATTGAAAAATATGCTTCATAATACGGGCGCTAGACAATAAGTTCATATTAACACTCCTAGTGGTGTATTGAGGGGGCAGCTTATATTTTATCTTAATAAGCGAGGTGCTATGGCGGAATAGCTTTTTATGCCTATTAACTTATCTTTTTGCGACACCGTTGGTTGAGTGCTTTAATTTTTAAACATGGAACCGTACCGTGGTTTGTTTTTTAGTATTTATAACAATGGTTTAAGTAGTTATGTTCAGATGATGTTGCACGGTAAACATTGTGTTTTTTTAATTCATCTTTTAAAGGATTAATCATGATTAAACTTCGATTCATGACATCAAGTGAATATCCAGCCTATATCTGTCGACAAACTGTAAGCCATTACGATCAAAGTAAGTCGAAATACGTCGAACAGCACGAGAATAGCCATCAATGGTCGTTGGCCGTTTACCTTGCAGTGTTAAATTGATAAGGTGTTGTTAAATCGTTGTTGTTGTGTATGAATACAGGCTTGTTTACGCTGCCATGCAGCGGCTTCGTTCAACCAGCAGCATCGGACTTCGCAATCTGCCACCTTTTGTGCAAAAAATGCCTGTTCGAGTTGGGCGTTATATGTTTTTTAGTATGGGTTATTAAATGGATTTAAGCGTACAACAAAAATTTAGCACTTACCCCGAAGATGTTTCTATTTTAATGAATAGTTTACGTGACCTTATTTTTAATGTTGCAAAGCAAGACGGTATTTCCAATATTACGGAAACGTTGAAATGGGGTGAGCCTAGTTATATTTCGAAAATTGGGAGCACTATTAGGATTGACTGGAAGCCTAAGCAAGCTGATCAAATTTGTATTTATTTCAACTGTAAAACGTCGCTGATAGAAACGTTTAAAGAAATATATGGCGATATTTTTTCATATGATGGTAATCGTGCGATTGTCTTTAAAACAAAGCAAGTTTTACCTTATAAAGAACTGGCGCATTGCATATCTATGTCATTACGCTACAAAAAAATAAAGCACCTAGAATTACTTGGTGCATAAATATATAACCGGGCGCATTAAACGGATAATGCAGTTGGCTGGCGCTGTTTAGCTTAACTGTATTTTTCCGATTAGCGTAGCGTTAGGCCTCATAAGTTTCATTGAAAGGATAGGGTTAATGACAATTGCATATTGGTGTGTATTAGCTGCTGCAATAATCCCATATATTTGGGCAATTACAGCTAAAGCTTCTAAGCCTGGTTTTAATAATAATAAACCTAGGATTTTCCTTAATGAATTAAAAGGGTGGGGTCAAAGAGCCAATTGGGCTCAGGCTAATAGTTTTGAAGCCTTTCCTGCATTTGCAGCGGCAATAATTATTGGTAGTGTAGTTTCAAATGTCGAACAAAATACATTGGATGCATTAGCGTTAC
>JALJPK010000265.1 GCA_022968985.1 Pseudomonadales bacterium
TAGCCATTAGTAGCTGGCAAAATTGTTTAATAAAATGTATCCGCACGTTTGTTCCTCGTATAGAGAGTGTCATGACACGACAGAATTGAATAATACAAGACAAAAAAACCGGCTTAACAACTAATTTATGCCTATAAATTGCTTGTTTTACCGGTTTTACTGCAACCTACCACACTCGCTAAAGCGGTTGTCTAGACGCCTTGTATTACCATCTCTGGCTGTTTTTACAACGCTCTTTAGCGATGGCCCTCAGGCCACCTGTATACAGCTGGTCTACTTTGAACCGGCATCCTTAAGGGCAATATCAATCCACTTCTGGTCAATATTTTGCTCCGTTAACCATTTCAAGAAAGAGGGCTGACTAATTGATTGAAAAGATTGTAGTTCTTCTTTTGATGGGCGGTAAACTTGCATACCTTTTTCTACTAAGAACGCAATGCGGTTTTCGACTTGGCTCTCTACTGCTACACGGTTAGCAGCATTGGCTTCAACAATGGCCTCATCCAGAGCGGTGCGCTGCTCTGCGGTTAAACTCTTTAATAGGGCATCATTACCGACTAAGAACTGATCAGAGTATTGAATGTTAGCCAGCGTTAAGTGTTTTTGAACTTCATATAAACTGCCTAAAATAATGTACATAGGCGGGTTCATTTGTCCATCGGCTACGCCTGTGCGCAATCCCATATAAACTTCTGTCCAGGGGATAGGTGTGCCCGAAGCTCCGAATGATTCGTAAAGTGCAACTTGGCTTTTATCCATCGCTCTGAAGCGTAATCCTTTAAAATCTGCGGGTGAGCGAATAGGACGTTCATTGTTGGTAAAAGCAAGAAAACCACCTTCTTCAACCACGGCCATCATATGTGCACCGGTACGCTGGTAGAATTCTTCTTTAACCAGTTTCCAGTAGTCGCCCTCATCGAAAAAATTACGTGCGCCATCAAAGTCAGAGAACATGAAGGGAATGGCACTGACAAAAATTTCGGGAAAAAGCGGTGAGATGCCACCAAAAGAAGCGATATTTAAACTGGGTGTATTAATCACCTGCTCCATACGCTCGTCTTCTTCGCCAAGCATGCTGTTAGGGTAAAGTTTTAAACTCAGTTCACCTTTGGTTTTCTCTTCAACCAATTTTTGTAAATTACTGGCAAACAAATGCACCGCATTCTGTTCTGCATCAGGAGCACCGTTATAGCTCAAGTTAATAGTTGTTTGTGCACTCACAGCAAAAGAGGCAACTAGAGCGGCAATCCCCATAGTGCAAGCTTTTAATACTTTATTGCGTACAGGGGTGGTCTTATTATTTTTCATTTTCAGTTCCATATAATTAGGGTTTATTTTAAACCAATACAAAAAAGTGCATTCAATCTCAATTTGACAAATAGATAAAGCTAAAAGAATGATAATAACGGCCGTGATTGCCCATTAAAATTCCTCGCTTAAGTCATCTAATTCTGCGCTGTACTGCTCGAAGCGGTATTTTTGTATGGATAGAGCTGCACGAATCTATTTTGGCAAGGGCCCAGAGCTGACCTAGCTATACGATAAGCGATGAGGCGTTGACATTTCAAGCCCCGATGCGTTGACTATAACTCAACACTTTTGGCAGGTTTTCAGGGTATAATCAGACTGTACTTATACTCAATATTGACGTTCCAGTGCAGTGCGAATAATTATTTACCAGCTTATTTCATCACTACAGCATCTTCTCTTAGAAAGCTCATACTCGACTGTAAATGCTGCATTAATGCTCGTGCTGGCACCGTTAGTTCTCGACGTTTGTGACTGACGACTTGTGCCTTAGCGCCCGCCATCAGATGATGATTTATAGGTACACAGCGAATAGTGTCAGCTTTTATTTCATCTGTGACAGTTAACCTAGGCATAAAAGTAATGCCTAGGCCTGAGCTGACAAATTTCTTCAATACAGTGACTGAGTTAGTGCGCAAATTGGGCCTCAACGTGACCTGTTCCAGCTCTTCTACTAAGCGTACTAATCTACCCATTCCAAAGGAGCTATCAATTAGGGCGAGGGGATAGTTACAAATATCTTTGAAATTAACGGCTTGGTTTTCTTTCACTAAAGGATGATTGACCGGGGCGATAAGATCGAGTGGGTGTGAGGTTTGTATGTGGCAATGTAAGTCTGCTGCCTGCGGACAAGCGTAAACGACTCCGAAATCAACTTGATCATCTTTAATAAGCATAATCGCCTCATTAGCCCCCGCTGTTTCAACACTGATTTGGATACCGGGATAACAGCTAATAAAATCTTGAAGTGGAGCAGAGATTAAATCGGCAATAAAGCCTTCACCCACCGCAATTTTTACTGCACCTGTGTGTAAGTTACGCAAATCGTTTATGCGTG
>JALJPK010000266.1 GCA_022968985.1 Pseudomonadales bacterium
ATGGTCGGGAGCGTGTGGCTTACCCTCATGTTGATTTCCAGCATGAGCGTTTAAAACCAATTTTAGAACCAACATACGGTGTTATCGTATACCAAGAACAAGTAATGCAGATTGCTCAAGCCTTGGCGGGTTTCTCGCTGGGTGGGGCGGATATGCTTCGTCGTGCAATGGGTAAAAAGAAACACGAAGAAATTGCGAAACAGCGTGTTGTATTTGCTGCAGGAGCAAAAAGTGAAGGTATTGATCCTGATTTAGCCACAAAGATTTTTGACGTAGTTGAAAAGTTTGCGGGGTATGGTTTTAACAAATCTCATTCGGCTGCTTATGCGTTGGTTTCATATCAAACATTGTGGCTTAAAACGCATTATCCAGCGGCCTTTATGGCGGCGGTTATGTCCGCGGATATGCAAAATACAGATAAAATCGTTATTTTAGTAGAAGAATGTCGAACTATGGAATTGGATCTTTTGCCACCAGATGTGAATAGTGGTGAATTCCAGTTTACTGTAAATGACGATAATCAAATTATTTATGGGTTGGGTGCTGTAAAAGGGGTGGGTGAAGGCCCGGTTGAAATGATCGTTGATGCGCGTAAAGAGCATAAATCTTTTGATGATCTTTTTGATTTTTGTACTAAATGTGATGACAGGAAAATTAACAAACGTGTGCTCGAAGCGCTTATTAAGGCTGGGGCGTTGGATCTGATTGGTGACTCTCGGGCGCAAATGTTTGCAGCCATCCCGGATGCGCTTCAGGCAGCTGGCCAAGCTGCAAGAAATGCAAATGCTGGCATGATGGATATGTTTGGTGAGATGGAGTTGGAAGAAAAAGGTGATCCGTATAAAGAATATAAAAATATTCTTGAATGGTCATTAAAAGAGCGTTTAAGAGGCGAGCGCGATACATTAGGTTTGTTTTTAACAGGTCATCCTATTGATGAGTTTGAAGAAGAAGTAAATAAAATTACCACTGTGCGACTTGGGCAATTAGAGCCAAGACCAAGAATGACTCAAGTGATTGCTGGTTTGGTTATGTTTGTTCGTACAATAAAAACTAAAAGTGGTAAGAGTTTGGGTATTATCACTCTGGTTGATAGGACAGGTCGAACTGAAATCACTGTATTCGGCGAGCAGTGGGACGAATTAACGCACATATTCGTGGGTGATGAGATTGTAGTAGCCGAAGCTGAAGTGGCTTACGATGAGTATACCGATCGAACACGAGTGAAAACAAAAGCATTGTACACCTTACAAACGGCGCGTCTAAAATTGATTAAGGCAATACGTGTTGATGTGCAAAATTGGTCTCAAGAAGATATAAAGAAGGGTGTGGATCAAGTGATATCCACTAATTTAGAAGATGGTGCTCTGATGCAGTTAAAAATTAAAACAGAGTTAGCAACAGGTGTGGTTCAACTTACATCTGCCCATAAAATCTCGCTGGATGATGAGAATTTATTCAGAATCAAGCAGTTGTTTGATGATAATGAGTTTATTTATCATGATTAATCAAGTAATCTTGCAAGTTATTTTTTGCGTCATTTACATAGAAGGTACAATATGAATCCAGATTATTTAGACTTTGAGCAGCCAATTGCTGAACTTGAAGGGAAAATTGAAGAGTTGCGTCTGGTCGGTAATGATAATAATTTAAATATCGGTGAAGAGATTACCAAGTTACGCAGTCAATCAAAAAAACTAACCGAAAATATATTTTCAAATTTAACGCCTTGGCAAATATCTAAGTTAAGTCGTCATCCTCAGCGTCCGTATACTGAAGATTATATAGATATGATCTTTACAGACTTTGATGAAATGCATGGTGATCGCCATTTTGGTGACGATGCTGCAATAATGGGGGGTACCGCTCGGTTAAACGGTAAACCAATTATGATTATTGGTCATCAAAAAGGTCGTGGCGTAAAAGAGAAAGTAAAACGTAATTTTGGCTCTCCTCAACCTGAAGGTTATCGTAAAGCGTTACGTTTGATGCAAACTGCTGAGCGTTTTGGTCTGCCTGTGTTTACGTTTATCGATACAATGGGTGCTTATCCAGGATTAGAAGCCATTGCTTATAACTTATTAAATATGTCTTCGCTTAAGGTACCTATAATTTCTACAGTAATTGGTGAGGGTGGTTCTGGTGGTGCGCTTGCTATTGGTGTGTGTGATCATTTGAATATGCTTCAATACTCAACGTATTCGGTTATTTCTCCTGAAGGTTGTGCGTCAATCTTATGGAAAACAGCAGAAAAAGCGTCGGATGCGGCGCAAGCAATGGGGATTACTTCAGTTCATTTAAAAGAAAATGGATTAGTAGAGAATATT
>JALJPK010000267.1 GCA_022968985.1 Pseudomonadales bacterium
TTATAGAAGCCGGTCTGGAATAGTATCATTTAACAATCAGATTCTATCTAAGATTTCGGAAAGAATGAAATCTCAAGAATTGGTTCCAGCAAGAGCTACTCTGCAAGCCAAACTGAAATTGGTACGTTATGCTTCAAAATATTTGGTGAAGCCACTAGTAGAATCTATTTCTATATCAGGTTTAGAAGGCAGTAGGGCTGTGCTTGTAAGAACGAATGACGAAGCTTTACTCGTTAGCTCTCAATTAACAGAACTCGGTTTTAGAACAAGATTACTTGCTGGATTTGAGGGGTTCTCAATTTCTGTTTTAGTGGAAATTCGATTTTTCTCAAAAGAGTTGATGGATATGATAAACGAATCTGGCCTTATTCTGGAAAATGACTGGTTTAACTGCATTGATAAGTTTAAAGAAGTTTATAAGTCAACCCCGCATTATCAAACATGTCTAGAGATATTTATAAAATTCGATTTAGCATATCCTGATAATAAACTTTTGGTTGATTGGCGTGATTATATTAGAGAAATCAAAATGGAAGATGCTGTACATGAAGATTCTAAATCAATCATTGTTTCTACAATGCACAAGTCAAAAGGTAAAGAATTTGATCATGTTTGGGTTCTTGTAGAAGGTTATGATACTTCAGGGAATGATAATAAAAGGTTACTCTATGTTGCATGTTCTAGAGCAAAGGAATCATTGGAAATTCACACAAACGGATCTTTCTTTAACGATATTGAATCTAATGAATTGAAGATTTATGATAATGAGAAAGAAACATTTCCTCCAACATGCTACGAATTAATATTGAATCACAAGGAGATAAATCTCAATTCTCAAAAATATCCAAGTTCCTTACAAGTCATAGATCAATTAAAAACAGGAGATGCTTTAAAGAAAGACATCAAAATGTTTGGTGAAAGCGAAGCACTTGGGCTCGCCAAATCTGAAGGAGGAAATATGCTATTATTCTCAAGGAAGTTCAATGACGGTAAGTTTAAAAGCTTTCAAGCAAATGGATATGATATAGTTGGAGGCAGTGTAGAATATCTACTTTACTGGTACGATAAGGATGAAAAAAAAGAGTATAAGATTGTTTTACCTAGGCTTCGGTTCGAGAAGGTAGATAAATAAATTAAACCAATCCCGTACTAAACTGGATACGACGCTATCCTAGACCACCCTTCGGCGGATAAAACTGACCACCCCAGGACGCTTCAAAGTGACCACCTGCGACGGAGCAAAGTGACCACCTAAAACTGCGAAGAAAAATTATTGGCTGTTGGCCATCTTTGATTGAACAAATCAATATTTAATCAGATGGCAAATAAAACAATAGCTATGAAAAAATTACGTACAGTATTACGGCTTTATACCGAAGGTAAGAGCAAGTTATTTATCAGTGGGTATTGCAGGATCTCTCGCAATACGGTTAAGAAGTATATCGCACGATTTAAATCCTCTAAGCTGACTTACAATCTTGTTGAGGGAATGAGCAACAGTGCTCTTTATACACTATTTCAAAGTAGTGAACAGGTTGAACTAGACCCTCGATTTGAAGTGTTGGAAAGTCGTTTTATAAAGATGCAAAAGGCTTTATCTAAGCACGGTGTTACGCTTCAAAGATTATGGGAGGAATACATCCAAGAGCATCCTGATGGGTATCAGCTTACTCAGTTTAAGGTTTACTATCGCAAATGGACGGGGCACACATCGGTATCGATGCGCATTGAGCACAAGGCGGGTGATAAAATGCAAGTAGATTATACGGGGAAAAAGCTACACATTATCGACAAGTCAACTGGGGAGTTAATAGCGGTAGAGGTGTTTGTATCGATCCTTGGAGCCAGTCAGCTGATCTATGTTGAGGCTTCGGAGAGTCAAGCTCAAGAGCACTTCATAACATCTTGTGAGAACGCCTTGGAGTATTACGGAGGTGTTCCCAGAGCTATTGTACCTGACAACTTAAAAAGTGCGGTAACAAAATCCCATCGCTATGAACCTAAGATCAATGCAGCCTTTGAAGATTTTGCTGAACATTATTCCACCACTATCTT
>JALJPK010000268.1 GCA_022968985.1 Pseudomonadales bacterium
CGTGCTAAATACTGCCCGAGGCCTTTCTTTTACCAGAACATACACCGCATAAAAAATATTAACGAAGTGAATGAATACGTTTTTTTGCGTGCTCCATATTTTATATATTTTCTGAATTTTATCGTCATTCACTAATAAATGAGTCGTTACTAGCACAATATCGTCAACATGGTGACAGGCGCAAAGAGCTTGAGTCAGGTGGCCGCCCGCAGATGCAATGACAAGTACTTTTCTATTCGACATGTGAATACTCCAGCTCAAGGCCATCAACTAAACACTGATAATGATTAACGACGGTTTTCTTCTCAAAAATATCTAATGCATGGGTTTCTAACGCACACTTAATACGCTGTTGGAAAAAATCATGTCGAACGATTAACTCTTCAACCTTGTTTGCTAACTCATCTACACCTTGATTGTTCACCTTAATGCCAACATCAATATCATCCAGGTAACCATCAATGCCGGTATTGGCGTGATATAAAATTGGCAACCCAGAAAATAGCGCTTCGACAAAAACCATTCCAAAAGACTCATTGTTACTGGGCAATAAAAATGCCGAGTATTGTTTCAACTTATGTTGCAAAAGCGTGTTATCAATACGCCCTTTAATTGTAACTTTCCCATTTAACGATAATGCGTCGATCTTACCTTGTACTGTTTTAATCTTACTCGCAGGCCCTGAGCCATATATATCCAACCTAATATTTGGATATGTAACACTTAGTTTGGATATAGCCTCCAATAATGGCATGATGCCTTTGCGATCATACTGCTCGAAACGAAAAACAGTAACAAAATTCGCCGCATCATTAACTTGGCTCATATTTTCTATCTGCCTCATTTCGCAGGGGTTAGGTAATAAACTCGATTGAGCCGTGGATGTATTAATCGTGATTTTCAGCATTTCGTTTATCGGTTTTTTCGCCCAACAACTCACCCAGAATATATGTTCAGCTTCTTCTAATACCTTTTTCCAACGACTTCGTAACAAGGCTTTGTGCTGCAGAATACGCACATCAGTTCCCCCTCGAATCGATAGAAAATACGGTATACCCATTTGATTGGCGATTGCAGCGCCTAACGTGCCATCAATCGCCAGTTTATGACCATGAATAAGCTGGCAGTTGATCTGCTGCGTTTGGATAAGATTAAACAGAAGGTGTCGAGCAAGAAACAGTGATAAAGTCAGCGCAAAGCCAAACGGTAAGCCCCAATAGTAAATCGAATACAATTTAGGGTTATGCGGAATAACACGCACTAGCCAAGGCCATGGGGTACGATGAATAACAAATACGGTGTTAACGATACCAGAGGTGGCATCTAATAAGGATTTAACAGCAGGCGTACTTAGATCATTACGGCCGTCAGGGTAATCAGAGTGTATATGTAAAACATTCATATCATAATAACCTACCACAATCCGCTATAAACCAGCAGATAACCACTACTAAATAGTAATTATAGGCATTACATTCTGATACTGACCACATTTTCGATGAAATAGAAAATGGGATATGACTAAGTACATAAAAATAAAGCCAAGTTTCGCATCATGTATTTTCACTACAATCCGCAACACTTGGCTTAACTAAAGTATTCGAGTTATTGAGCTTAAAGCTTATCGCTAACGCTTATAAACCCTGAGTATATTGCGCATTTGTTGCCACAGGCACTAGGTTAATTAATGCTACTTTTGACGCTTCATCGCCCGCGAGTAACGCTTCAAAGTGTTTGATTAGCTCTACTTTGTCTTGTTCTTTTTTAGAGCCTGCACCAATGTTAGTGAGGTCAATAAAGAATTCATCAAACAGATGAGAGAAGTCATTTACTGCATCAAAGTTTAAGAACTGTTCGTCATTGTAAATGCTTGGGTAACCGCCTTTTTGTTTATCAACCGCAAACGAAATACCTTTCACATTAGTAATTGTGGTCGCTTTCTCACATTTCAGCATGCAACCATCTTCAATCGCCGGTTTCTTACAGCCAACCGTTTGTTGGAAGAAACATTGACGACTTGTCATCATCAGGATCGGGTGGTAGATACTGTAGAACAGTTTAAAGTTCTTTGGACGGGTGATGTTTCTAATTTGACCACGGTTGATCTCGTTAGAAATAAACGCACCAGCACAGTTTAACTCTTCTTGTAGGGTGAGCAATGCGTGTGAGTTGGTGGTGTTTAAGAACGGCCCAGCAACCCATTCGATACCCATTTCAAACGCTTTATAAGCAATACCAGTATTGTTAGTGACGATACGCTTAGGTTTGACTTG
>JALJPK010000269.1 GCA_022968985.1 Pseudomonadales bacterium
TATATATCGAACGTTTTTTAAAATAATTTCGCTAAAATGTATTTAAATTATCTTGTTAGGCCAAAATAGTAATGAAATATTCCAGGAAAGAATTAAGTAGAAAAGGTTAACCCCCTAAAGAGAAGAAAGCTTTCTTCTCTTTAGGGGGGGGGGCGGCGAAAGCCATCAATTTTGATACACTGAAACAAGGAGTATTTTATGAAAAAAGTAAACAAGAAAAAGAGTTACACCCACCAAGACAAATTTGACATGGTGGAGCAGCTGCTTAAGCGCCCTGAAAAAGCAAAAATGATAGCCAAGAAATACAATGTAGGTGTCTCGACATTATATAAGTGGCGCTCTCGTTTTCTAGAAGGTGCTCGCCAAGAGCTCGAGAATTACAAAACAGGCCCAAAAGCAACCGTAGCTCATGCCAGTGAAAAATCCGGCTTGAAGAAAAAGGTGGCAGACTATGAGAAGCGTATCGCTGAATTAGTCTGTGAAAACGAAATCCTAAAAAAAAACGAGAATTGGATCAGCGGTCCATTACTTTGATAGGGCGTGCCAAAGTGCCGAAAGATATTAAGTTGTGGGTGATTAATTTGGTTGAAGCATCTCCATTGAAAAAGACTGTTATTTTGAAGAAACTGGGGATGAACTATATCCGTTACTATCGCTGGGTACTTAAGTATTACTTAGATAACTCACTAGACGATAAACGAGGCTGCCATACCCGAAGCAAGCCCCGGCTAGAAGATGTCTATCGAAAACAGATCATTGAAGCACGTAAAAACACCTTTGTGGGTAAGGCGATTATTGGGCCTGAAAGAATATCTGATGAACTTGAAAAAGAAGGTATTTTCTTAAGTCATGAAACGATTAGAAAGGCGTTACATAAAGAAGGCTTAATAGAACCTCAACCTAGGATAGTCATACACGAATACAAAAGATTTGAAGCTGATGAACCCAATGATTTGTGGCAAACAGATATATTGTATCTGTTTATTTCGGGGGTTGGTTACTACTACCTCTATAGTATCTTAGATGATTATTCGAGAAAGATATTGTATTGGCACCTTACCCCATTTGCGACAGCCAAAGAAGCTGTTTATATGCTGGATCATGCAATTCAAAAAACGCAGGTTCAACCTAAGCGAATCTTGACGGACCGAGGTATTCAATTCTATACGGGTGAAGGCAGGAAAATCGGTTTGTTTGAGTCATACTTAAAACGACTGGATATCACGCATTCCCTAGCTAGAGTGAGACACCCTCAAACCTTAGGCAAAATCGAACGCTATCACCGTTCTTTACGCCAAGAGTGTCTCAATCATCATATATTTGATGATCCAATAGATGCTAGACGCATCATTTCTGAATATGTTGATTTTTATAGTTACTTTAGAAAGCACAAAGGTATTGCCAGAGTAACTCCCCATCAACGCTATACAGGGCAAGACAAAGAGCTTAAAACAAACCGACTTAAACTAAGAAACCAGATTATTTCTTTCAGAAAATCAGGCCTTTCTGAAGAGCAGATCAACCAAGAAATTGCTCTTTCTGAAACACTCACCTCAATCAAATCTTCCCTTTACTTTGAGGAGATGCCTATGTCATAATGCACCAGACTTTTCTACTCTTCTTTTTACCTCTTTCTTTCATTCTTCCTTGGGTACTACAAGAAAATTTCAATGCAATTAAGTGAAATTATTTTGAAAAACGTTCGATATATATTTAATAGTGCATAAGAAATATGCACGAAAATACAATGATTATCCTGAGTAGTATTTTTATTAAGCCAGAATAATAATTTTTAAGGAGTAAATAAAATGTCAGCTAATTCAATAAGTCAAAGTCAAAATGCATTCCCAATAGCATTGAAAAAACCCTCAACAGGCTTTGTTGCAACAGATAAGAAGATTAAAAAAATGATTAGTAGATTGAGAAAGGACAATACTTCAGAATTAATACATGTTAAAATAGAGAAAAAATTCAAATAATATACCCTGAAGTAATTCAAAAAATATCAATACATTGTAGGCGGGAATAAATTTATATCTATCTAGAAGTTAACACTCTCAGATTTTTTTATCTAAAAGTTTCTGCATTTGTTGCTCGTTCAAATTCTAAAACTTTCGGGATGTGTGTCAATTTATCATCCTCCAAAAAGTTTATTGGATATAAACTCTCCGCCGCGTTTTTAATTCGGATTAGTTGTTGGAGCTTAT
>JALJPK010000027.1 GCA_022968985.1 Pseudomonadales bacterium
GTCAGAGCACCAAGTATTGGGTTATGAATTACCGCAATCAATGTTGGAACAACTTTAATTATGTTGGCCTATAATTTTGAATTTAAAGCCATGACAACAGCTTGTCAGATTACGTTGTATGAGACAAGTGCGTCTAAGGCCAATTGTATTGCTCAAAAAATATTTGATCAAACCAAAGCGATTGAAAAAAAATATAACTTTCACAATGAACAGTCATGGTTAAATACGTTAATTAATCAACGTAAAAAACAATCCATTAAACTAGACAGTCAAACAGCAAAAATACTAGAAAAAGTACACCGTTTAAGTGGGCAGGTAAATGGTGTATTTGATATTACCCTGGGTACTTATGTTTATGCTGCGAAACAGTTCCAGTCTTTAAGCAAACAACAGTTAAAAGAAAAGTATCAAAAAGTGATAGGGCTAGAAAACTGGAACATACAAAATAACTTTATTCATTTTAAACACAAAGACACTAAAATCGATTTAGGCGGGGTGATGAAAGAAGTAGCGGTTGATATGGCCAGTGAATTGGCGCTAAACGCAAGTGGTGCCAGTTTAATTAATTTTGGTGGTGACATGAAAATTAATGGTCGTAAACCAAATGGTGAATGTTTTAAAGTAGGGATAAAAAATCCATTAAATACAAAACAAATTTTATTAAGTTTGGAAGTTGAAAATTTAGCACTCACTACATCGGGTCATTATGCACGTATTCAAAAATTAGCGGGTAATGAGCATAGTCATATTCTAAGCTCGACATTATCAAATGAGAAACATGAAGTTTTATCATCCACATTATTGGCAGAAGATACATTAACGGCAGGTTTGTATTCAACCAGTTTATTATTAGATAAACATGTTCAATGCCCAGATAATGTAAAGTATCTGTTAATAGACAATCAAAAAGTCATGCATCGATTTGGTTTGTAATGAAAACCCATGTTTTAGGTTTTAGGTTTTAGGTTATAGTATAAAGGTATAATTTTGTAGGTCGGACTTTAGTCCGTCAAAACTAAAATAGAATCTTTAATTAAAACCCACTAACAACACAGAGGTTTATATGATCAACAAAATGAATCAAGGCACAATAGAACAATCTCTTAAAACGCTTAATGCCAACTCTGATAAATTATGGAGTATCAAAGAAGGGCACTTACATCAAAGCTTTAAGTTTAAAGACTTTATCGCTGCATTTGCATTTATGACAAAAGTAGCAATATTAGCTGAAAAGGCGAATCATCACCCCCAGTGGTCCAATGTGTATAACAAGGTAGTTATCGATTTAACTACACACGAGGCAAGTGGGTTAACAACCCGTGATTTTGAATTGGCGCAAGAGATTACAAAAGCCATTTAAATGGGTGGCAAAAAAGTAGATGTTTCTTGTTATTGTCCTTGTTGTTATATGATTTTTCACAAATTAGAATTTGATTAAGCCTTTTTATATAATCGTGACATCTATAACTATTATTATATGTCATGTTATTTCAAGTATAGGGATTTTAAAGTACTTCACCTAATCAAAGCTTCCGATTACCTACAACGGAATTCAGAAGCTTCGGTGCAGCATGCTTTCTAAAAAACATAACTGCTCGTAAGCATTCAAAATCAAACAGTAAACCAATATTCAATTTCGTCAGTTTGCTGCTCAAATAAAGTGGCATGTTTAGCACCCGGTGGAATGTGATACCAGTCACCAGCAACATGTTTATTTGTTTTTCCATTAATGGTGAGAATTATTTCACCTTTTATCACCACACCATGTATGTCGGCATCATCGTGTTTATGTGGAGCAATTCGGGTGCCCGGCTCATAAGAAGCAAACAATACTTTACAGTTGTTTGCTTCAAGTATAAATTTACTCGAGGTATCAACTTTGCCTTTTTGTATAGGCAGTGATCTTATTTTTTCAGGATAAAAACTCATTATAATTTCTCTTTGTTTGTTACGGTTTATTCACTTTGGTAATCCACAACCACTCTATTTTCTTTTAGTTCGATCATTGTTTTTTTCACAGATAAATGAAACGGATCTTGTTCAAATTGGCGTAACGCAGCCACATCTTTAAAGGTCATATTTAAAACCAAGTCATAAGCTGCAGGCGATTGTGAAAAATTAACCCCCACCTCAATATCTAATAAACTAGAGATTGTACCTTTCATGGAGCGCAAAGCAGTTGCCGCCGTTTCAAGATCATCACTCTGGGGTCTTTTTAATTTAAATAACGATATTCTTTTAATCATGATTTTCTCCAATGTTCTTCAGTTTAGTTCAGTATTGATTTTTCTAATAAACATAATATTAAACAGACAATTAATAATGTAACTTAATACTTTTCAGGTTTAAGATTTTATAGAATCACAAAAATATGATTAATCCAGCCAGCAACATACAGATACTCACAAGCCAAATTGGTGTAAATACATCCTGAGGCCATTGAGTCATAACCCCCACCGCTTAGCCCAAATGTGGCTACAATATCGCCAATTTAACCCCGTAAAGGCGGCCTTAATATTCCAAAATTAAACCTGAAATGAGAAATTCAATTCACTTTGATACCTAGTGCACTGTTAATAACCCATCTGTTAAATCTTATTTTTGAGCCAGTGTATGTATAAAAATAGGCTCATAAAACGCTCGAATGCTTATAAAGTAATTGGATTCTAGCAAGCTAAGTTAGTATATTCAATCATTCAATTGAATATAATACTAAATAATTGATCGGTAACAGTATAAGTCTTTGGATTAAAGCGAATTTACAACGGTCCTTCTTTTTGCTCTTTAAGTTTAAGGTAGGTGTTCTGACTGACTTAAAAGCCGATATTGAGATCGGATTTGTGCTTGCTCACAATGTGGGTGATAGCTTGCTTTCACAGCTAAGCATTATCTTCGCTGTTACATTATTGGGAGAATTTGCACCTGTAGGTCAGACTTCAGTCCCTCAAAACATTATTTGAATTGATTTTAAAATTGGTAGAGTAAAAATTCGAGCAATGCAAAACCGTATAAATTAAATATAAAGGTTATTAATAATCAATTGCATATAGTTTGTGCCTATTTCAATGTCTGTCAGGTTAATCGTACTCATTATTAGATAAACATCTTCAATACCCTGAGAATGTAAAATATCAGTTGATTGATGAATAAAATGGCGTTGGTCAGTGTTTAAGGTAATATGCCATCTTAGTCATTCAATTATTTCTGGACAATCAACATGAATTTAGACAAATCAACAAAACGCATCGCCAAACGAGTAAAAAAAGGTTTTCAAGGATACCCACAAATATCATTACAATACTTTGGTGCCACTGAAGGTTCAGCCAGTGAAGTTGTAGTGAGTTTTATCGCAGAAGAAGGGGGTAAAGCTCAGGATCAAAAGCTTACGAGTGATTCAGATGTGCGAAAAGATGAAACGATTCAAACTACATTGTTAAAAATAATTGAAAGGGCAGAAGCTAAGACTGTATTAGAGGTTTTGGGTACCTCTGTTATTAAATGAAGACAGTTAGAAAAGTAGTAAGTAAATATGATTTTGAATTTGTAGAATCATTGCTTATATCAATCTAGGGTGTGACTCCTGAAAGTAAATACAGCAATGAAGGTCGTAATGCACCTACATGGTTCTTCTTGTTTTTTGATGGAATTATTCCTGTAGGTGTTGCAGAATTATTTGATGATAAAAAGTTAAGGTGCCTTTATATTGGAAATTTTGGAATTGTTAAAAAGTTTCAAAATAAAGGGGTTGGTTCTGAATTTGTTGATTGGATTGAAAAATATTGTATGAGTCAAAACTACAGAGTAATAGAATTAACAGCTACACCAAATTCAATTGGTTTTTATGAAAAAAACGGGTTTGAATCAACTGATAAATGTGAAGGCTCGTTTAAAAAAATAATAAATTTATGAATTGAAAATGGTGCACTATCATTGTTGAATGACTAGTTGATGTACTTATGGGCCATTTCAATGAATGACAAATAGCGGTTATTACTTTGTTACATATAAATAATTGCTAATCCTACGAATTAACAATTAGCTTGACTGTAGAATTAGGTATCCCAAAAAAATAATATTGTTTTTTCCGTAGATACCTAACTTTTACATTAACTTAGGAATTTAAATTGCACTAATTTTTTCTGCAAACTGTTTAAGTTCATTTAAATTTGTATTACCTTGTTTGTCAGCTTGAGTAATGATATCTGTAAAATCCCAGCCCGAAGATGTATGTCCTTCAGCTAATAATTTTTCTATTATAGCTTTGTTTTTTGTATAACTTTCAGGGAATAACGCAATACGATAAAAAGCTAATTCCAATTTAATACGTGGGTCATTTACTATCTCCTCGGATTTTTTTAGATATTCTTTAGCTGTATCTATATCACCTTGCTGAAGTAAAAAACCTGCATAATTGCAATTTATATTTGCACCTTCTGGATTTGATTTTAATGCTTTATGGTAATATTCTTCGGCTTTAGCATAATCTTTTTTAATATAAGTTAAGAAAACTGCATAGTTTTCGATTACATTTGTGTTTTTCGGATTTAATTCTAATGCTTTTTGATAATATTCTTCCCCTTTACCATAATCTTTCCTAATAAAACTTAGGAAATTCGCATAGTTACCAAGGAATCCTGCCGAAATAGGGCTCAACTTTAATGTTTTATGATAATAGTCTTCAGCTTTATCATAATCTTTCCTAATCTCAGTTAAGAAAAGTGCATAGTTACCGTTTGTATTTGCATATTCTGGATTTGATTTTAATACTTTTTGGTAATAATCTTCGGCTTTATCATGCTCATTTCTAATATCAGTTAAGAAAAGTGCATAATTATTATTCAAATCTGAGCTGATAGGAAATTTTTCCAAACCTTTTTGAAATATCTGATCTTGTATTTCAATATCTTTTTCCTTATTAACTTCGGCCTGAACTTCCCACCAAGTTTCTGCTAATAATTCATTAATTGCAGTTGAGTTATCATTATCTTTTGCAGAATTAGTTAATTCTTTTAATTGTTTGTTATAAAGATGTTGGCGTTCTTCTGAAATCGTCTTTATATGATCACTTAGTGTCTTATACTTTAAAGCATGATTAAGCTGTAACATAAACTCATCAAAACCAGAAATATTTACCAGTTTTAGTTGAGTATTAAACTCTTTGCTTAATTGCTGTACTTCAGGGGGGACTTCTCCACGATAACACCAATAAATTTTAGCTTTTGGTTCGTTTTTAAGTTCTTTTTTTAGAACTTCCATTAAACCATTGTCGTTCCCACCATACCCCAAACAAACCAGGCTATATTGGCTTAATACCGATCGAATAATGTCGTTCCATTTAGGATCTAATTTTTTGACCTCTTGCTCTTCTGACATGGGCGAAAACTGCATGTCACGATGAATTTTTACGATGGTTGGTTTTAGATCATGAACAGCAATTACACTTAACATTTCTTCGTGCGCAATGACTCTCGCATGATTATTTTGATAATAAAGTAATGCAGTTTCAGTGAGGCGATCAAAATTTGTGGTCAGGACAACATTGTGGCGAGTTTTGTTTAATATCTGCGCTAATACAGTATAACCAAAACTGGGCTGTACTTTATCTGCACTCATTAACTCTTCTATTTCTCGATATCCGTCATCAGGGAAATCTTTAAATCGATCTTGGTAAATTCGCGTATAACATGCAGCCACATTGTTTTTATCAAATGATTTATCAGATGTGATTTTTGTATGTCGTTCGGGATCAGTTTCTTTAATTTCTTCTAACCACCGTTGAGCTAATTCACCAGCGCCTTTGATTCCTGAAGTAATGGAAGCACCCGCACCAAGTAAAAAAGCAAATCTACGCCCTTTTTCTTTGTTATCACCTATGGATTTAATAAGGGATTTTTCTGTAACTTCTGACACAATGGATGTCCTTAAATATGAAAACTCATAGTATAATGAATTGACTGTTTTATTGAAAATACTAAAACAGTCAATTCACAGTGAAGATTGGTCTGGGTAATCAATCGCTAAAACTCAAACCGAGCCCAAATAGGTGCATGATCCGAAGGTTTTTCCATCCCACGAATATCATAATCAATGCCCACTTCTTTTAAATATGGCTCAAGCGAGACACTAATCAATACCCCATCAATTCGAAGTCCACGCTTAGGAGTATCATCAAAACCTTTAGAGCGATAATCAAACCACGAGAACTCTGAATTGTCTTCTGGGCGTAATATACGATAGCTGTCTTTGAAACCCCATCCTAACAAGCGTTGATACCACTGTCGCTCTATCGGTTGAAAGCTACATTTACCAGATTTTAACCAACGTTTTGCGTTTACTGCACCAATACCAATGTCACAATCTTCAGGGGAGATATTAAAATCACCTAACACTACGATATGATCATCTTTATTCTGTTCATTTAGCCAATCCATTAAGTCTTCATAGAATTTTTGTTTAGCAGGAAACTTTGTTTCGTTTTTAATGTTGTCGCCTTGCGGGAAGTAACCATTAACGATAGTGAGTGTCTCATCGTTGGGTAGCTTGTGTTTGGTCATGATAAAGCGTTTTTGTGAGTCTTCATCATCGTGGGCATAACCGTGTTGGCTTTCTAATATGCTTGTTTTAGATAAGGTAGCTACGCCATGATAACCTTTTTGGCCGTGATGTTTGATTGCGCTAAAACCACAATCTAAGATGTCCTGCATTGGAAACTGCGAGTCGTGTACTTTGATTTCTTGTAAACATACGATGTCGTTTTGATGTTCGCCTGTTTTATCGCCCATTGCGGTAAGTTGATGTAGACGAGCACGAATGCCATTACAGTTAAATGAAACAATCTTCATAAATTGACCTTATAAATAGAAGTGTAAAAAATAATGGCTAAATTTTATCACAGTTAATACCGTTCTTCATAAATAGGCCTTATTAATAGATATAATTAATAGTAAGAATGGCTGAAAATTATCACAGTCAATATCGTTCTACTTTCATAAATTAACCATATGAAGGAGGTGGGATAATTAAATTGCAGAAAAAGGAGGAAATTCAATTATGGCAATTGAATTTCTACTATCTAGCCTCATATCAAGTGGTCGACACCTTTTTATTGAGACACCTTATGAGTCATCCGGCATTTAAATTATTGCAATCTAGCCCAATCGAATCGTTAAATCTGACATTAGAGCATTACGAGCACATTAAAACTGGGGCTGTGCATTATCATTTAGCCTGTGATAACACTGAAAACGTATTTTTAGTGGGCCTTAAAACCGTTCCTACTGACTCAAAAGGTGTGGCGCATATTCTTGAACACACCGCTTTGTGTGGTTCAAAAAATTACCCAGTACGTGATCCGTTTTTTATGATGATTCGCCGTTCGTTGAATACGTTTATGAACGCGTTTACATCAAGTGATTGGACTGCGTATCCTTTTGCTTCTGAAAACAAAAAAGATTTTAACAATTTGATGGATGTCTATTTAGACGCAGTATTTTTCTCGCGTTTAGATGAATTGGATTTTAAACAAGAAGGCCACCGTGTTGAATTTTCGAAAGAGGGCGATGCAAGCTCACCATTAGAATTTAAAGGTGTGGTTTTTAATGAAATGAAAGGCGCAATGAGTTCGCCTGTTAGCCAATTATGGCACACATTAACTAAATACACTTACCCGACTACTACGTATCATTTTAACTCTGGGGGTGAGCCTTCTGACATAGTGGATTTAAGCTACGAAGAGTTAATCGCGTTTTATAAAGTGCATTATCATCCAACTAATGCGGTATTTATGACCTTTGGTGATATAGACGCACAAACTCATCAAGCTAAATTCGAAGAAAAAGCGCTCAAACATTTTGAAAAAAGTGACACAGTGATTGAAATTCCGTTAGAAAAGCGTTATCCAAGTCCTATTAGGGTTCAAGAGAGTTATCCCCTTGAAGACGAAGATTTAACAAACAAGACACACATTGTTATGAGTTGGTTATTAGGTGCGTCTGACAATACCTTTAAGCAGTTAGAAGCGCATTTATTATCTAACGTGTTATTAGATAATTCAGCCTCTCCGTTACGTAAGTTATTAGAAGAAACCAAATTAGGGCAATCGCCTTCACAATTATGTGGGGTAGAAGATTCAAACCGTGAAATGTTATTTGCTTGTGGAATAGAGGGCAGTGAAACCAAACAGGTTGAAGCGTTTGAAAAAGAAGTACTTGATCAATTAACTGATATTGTTAATAACGGCGTTGATATTGGCAAAGTAGAAGCGGTGTTACATCAATTAGAATTGTCGCAACGTGAAGTAAGTGGTGATGGTTATCCCTATGGTTTACAAATTATTCAATCGTCTTTAAGTGTGGCCGTACAAGGTGGTAATGTTAAAGATCATTTAGACATTGATGACGCGTTAAAACAATTACGCCTTAATATTCAAGATCCTAAGTATATTTCAAACTTAGTTAAAACCTTATTGGTAGATAACCCACATCGTGTCACGTTGTCTTTGGTTCCAGACAATAATATGTCGGAACAAAAACGCTTATTAGAACAAACTCAGTTAGATGCCATTACTGCAAAGCTCTCTGGCAGTGACAAACAAGATATCATTGATAAAACAAAACAATTAAAAGAGCGTCAAGAACAAGAAGACGACATGGACTGTTTACCAAAGGTTGGTTTAGAGGATGTCACCAAACAATCTAAAAGTTCGCCTGAATCAACTGTGCAAGGTGGACTGACTCGTTATGATCAACCTACTAACGGTTTGATCTATCTACAAAAAGTATTTCCAATTTCTGGTTTAAGTTTAGATCAGTTAGAAAACATGCCTTTGATGTGTGCGTTAATTACAGAATTAGGCGCAGGTGAATTTGATTATTTGTCAATGCAAGAAAAAGAATCCGCTTGTACTGGTGGTGTGCATGCATTTACCCAATACAAATGCGATTTACACGACGAAAATAAAATTCAAGGTTATATGTTCTTTACAGGTAAAGCATTAAACGACAATCAAAAATCTTTGGTTGAAGTGATGCAGATGTTTATTAAAACACCTTGTTTTACTGAGTACGATCGTATTAGAGAATTAATGGCGCAAATTGTGTCTCGTAAAGAGCAGTCTATTGTGTCATCGGGACATTCATTAGCAATGAGTCATGCCGCCTCTTATTTTGCGCCAATGGCCAATTTGAGTAATCACTTAGGCGGTTTAAAAAGTGTTCAGCGTGTTAAGCAATTAGAAGCCGATATCAAACAAGATGAAAACGCTTTAAAAGCATTTTGTGAAAAATTATCGGCCTTACATACCCATATCTGTGTAGAAATTGAACAAGACATTTCTACATCGGGCTGGGTACAAGTAGGCGAGAGTGATTGTCAAAATCAACAAATTAAAGACTTAAACGCGTCGACTAAATTACATGACAAAAACATTGATGTTAAAACATCAAACTTAGACATCACTAAAGCGGATGATATAAAAGACACTGCATGGGTAACCAATTCACAAGTGGCTTTTTGTGCTATGGCATTTAAAACGGTTTTAGGTGATCACGAAGATGCACCTGCGTTAACAGTGCTTTCATCCGTTTTACGTAACGGTTTTTTACATCGTTCGATCCGTGAACAAGGGGGTGCTTATGGTGGTGGGGCTTCACAAGACTCTGCAAAAGCGGTATTTGAATTTTACAGCTATCGTGATCCACGTTTAACAGACACTTATAAAGACTTTAGTGAATCAATTAACTGGATTGAAAAAACCGACATCCAGTTTGAATCCATTGAAGAAGCGATATTATCTATTGTCAGTTCATTAGATAAACCCAACTCACCATCAGGTGGAGCAAAACAAGATTATCAAAATCAATTGTTTAAACGTGATGACGAATATCGTCAACGCTTCAGAGAACGTTTATTAAATGTGTCGATAGCGGATGTAAAACGTGTCGCAAAAACCTATTTAAATGATGATGTATTATGTGTTAAATCTTGTGTGATCGGCCATTCGTTTTTAGACGAAGCTAAAGAGTTAGGGTTTGAAATCGAAGAAGTTTAAGTAAGACGATTGCTTTGACGCGGCAAGCCACGACCTACAGTGTGATGCTTAATTTGTAGGTCGTAGCTTGCTGCGTCAGAACTAACTAAACCCGTACTATCAATATTCATTCAAAGAGGATTAAAAATGAAATATACAACCACAGATACTATTGCAGGAAAAAACATAATCGATTCAATGGGTGTTGTTTCAGGTTGTGTTGTGCAATCAAAACATTTAGGTCGTGACATTATGGCTGGCCTTAAAACTATCATTGGTGGTGAGTTGGTGGGTATGACCGAAATGATCAACGACGCACGAGAGCTGGCAGTGGACAGAATGTTAAAAGAAGCGCAAAACCTAGGAGCAGATGCAATAGTAGCGGTTCGGTTTACTACTAGTACCATAATGCCTGGTTCGTCCGAAATATTAGCTTTTGGTACCGCAGTAAAATTGAGTTAACAACATCTGAAGTTGATAACAAATTGCTGGGGGTGTTGTGAAGTTTATTGTCTATTGCAAAGTCTAGTAATGGGCGATTAAAAAGGCGAATGTATTGTTTGGCTTAAGCACTCTCACAAAATTTTAAGTAATTAAGGTCTCTGGTAACTAGTAATCCGAACCTGCATCGTGACAGCCAGAAATTTAGCTGTATGGGGAGTTATGATCGAAGCATTTAAAAGTGGAAGTTAGTCCAAATGAAACTTTTTTTGGGTGGTGTGAATATACACAAACTACTACCAATAATTCCAATCATATTTTTTATCCTCAACGGTTCCATCTATAAACCAATTGTGTTTATTCAATTAAGTGTGCCGAATGTTAAAAAATGAAAGCAGCCTATAAAAACTCTTCTATAATAATTCAATAAAAAAAACCAAAAAAATAAGAAATAATATGACTAATCAATTAACAATATCATTAAATATCAGTTATGAAGAATTTGAAGTGGTTTATCGTGGTGCTGCGAAACATGTGTTTGCTCATACAATGGAAGGGAAATCTATGCGTTTCCCGGCTGATATTTTAAAACCCTTCTTAACACGAGATGGAATACAAGGCCTGTTTAGAGTGAAGTTTGATTCGGATCATAAGTTTGCAGGAATTCAAAAAATTTAATTGTGATTATTTAATTTATTTTTATTATGGATTACGGCTAAAAATATACATAACTGATGTGATTAAATGAAGACAGTAAACTAGTTATGTATATGCATTATATTTAACTCTATAACGTTATAAATCATAAAATCAAATAGTTATGACTTAAAATACGAGTTAGCAAAGTTAATTATTCTGATAAAAAATCAGTTATATAATTGAAGATTTAAAAAATTAAATGGATCTGACCCCTATGCCTCTAATCTGAACTATTCTTATTTTATATAACAATAAAATGAGCCAGATATGCCAAGGCAACCCAGAATTAACATTCCCGATATTGCGCAACATATTATTCAACGCGGTAATAATAAAGAACCCTGTTTTTATAATGCAGATGATTACGCTGTATATTTAGCCAAAATGGAAGAATACGCTGCTAAATTTGAAGTTGAAATTCACGCTTTTGTATTGATGCCTAATCATGTGCATATGTTATTAACCCCAAAACTCGAAAGTGCGATCAGTAAATTTATGCAAGCTTTGGGTCGATATTATGTACAGTATATCAATCGAACCTATGGACGATCGGGTACATTATGGGAAGGGCGATATCGCGCGACCGTTGTAGGGACTGATGCTTATTTTTTGCAAGTGAGTCGATATATTGAGCTGAACCCAGTACGTTCAAAAATAGTCTTAAAACCTTCTGACTATCCTTGGTCAAGTTACCAGCATAATGCGATGGATAATCATATTGATATGATTATTGCTCATCATAGTTATTTAAGTTTAGGTAAAAATACGGGTGATCGTAAATTTACCTATTGTCATTTTGTTAATCTCACAATGCCGACATCTATAGTTAATCTCATTCGGAATTCCACCAATAAGTCTTGGGCGATAGGAGATGAAGCGTTTATTACGCAAATTGAACAACAATTGAGTAGACGGTTGTCGCCCATCAATAAAACCCATGGTAAACATTTTAGTTGAAGTTCTTTTTAATTCTTATTTTTATTTTAATGTCATTTAGTCTTCTTATATTTAGGTTTATACCGTTATCTAATGTGATTTTATAATGAAATAATAAAGCTTAGAAACAGAATTTAACGAGTATTTCGACGGTAAGATTGTCGATGATCTATTTAATATTCTGACGGTTATTTTGCATAAAACCAACTTAGAAAAGTGCAGTATCTGGTGAATTATTACAGATGTTTAAAGCTTAAGCAGTGTTTTGAATTTTCGAGTAGGAACAATAATTTTGGCTATGTTTTAAATTAGTGTTGCTGTACTGGTATATTGTCGAATTCAAACAATAATTGCTATTAGTTGTCTGTTATTCCTATACCGATGATTAAGTTGTAATAATGCTTTCAAATCCACTAAATAGACTAATTTAGAATTTAGCTGTAACAACTATTTAAAAAAATATCGTAATTTATACCGTTATCTAATTTGTAAATTAAGAATTTTGAAAATCTAAATTAAAGAATCTTTTAACAATTAAAAGGAACCCTAAAGTAATCTATACAACTAATGATTTCATGAAAATAAGAATATCTGACTTAAAATCTCTAATTTGCTATTATCTGCGGGATTTTATTTAAGGGCTGAACCATGTACAACTTACTTCGTAATGCATTATTTTTACTTTCTCCAGAAACTTCTCATGAATTTAGCATGGATTCGTTGGGTGCTTTAAATCGATTAAAAATGTCTGGTTTAATAGCGGCAAAAAATGTAGATGAACCTTGTGAATTTTTAGGCCTTAAACTTAAGAATCCAGTAGGGCTTGCTGCTGGATTAGATAAAAATGGCGACTATATTGACGCGCTAGACGCATTGGGTTTTGGTTATGTAGAAGTGGGTACAGTGACACCTTTGCCTCAACGTGGAAATGATAAACCTAGATTATTTCGTTTACCTGAGAAGAAATCCATTATTAATAGAATGGGCTTCAACAATAAAGGTATTGATCATCTTGTTGAGCAAGTTAAAAACAGGAAATCAAAAGGTGTGGTAGGAATAAATATTGGTAAAAATAAAAACACACCAGCAGAGTTGGCAGTTAATGATTATTTGATTTGTTTAGAAAAAGCTTATGAAGTTGCTGATTATATTACTATTAATCTATCATCCCCAAATACACCAGGTTTACGCGATTTACAATTTGGTGAACCACTGAATCAATTGTTAGGTCAATTAAAAGACAAACAAGTACAACTTGATAATCAAACAGGTTTATATCGTCCTATCCTTGTCAAAATTGCACCCGATATGGAAGCGTTTGATATAGAACAAGTAGCTAAAGCGTTTGTTAAATATGGTATCGATGGAGCTATTACAACTAATACCACTATTAAACGTGATGCGGTACAAGGTTTAAAACATTGTGATGAAATGGGTGGTTTAAGTGGTGCGGTGTTACTTGATGACTCAAATACAGCATTAAGAGTGTTCAAAGAAACCGTGGGTGATAAAATGCCAATAATTGGGGTTGGTGGAATCACTAAAGGTGAAGACGCCATCTCAAAAATTAAAAATGGCGCGGATGTTGTGCAGATATATAGTGGTTTTATATATGAAGGGCCAAAACTAATATCTGACTGTGTTAATGCCCTTAGAACTTTAAAATAGTTTAAATATAATAATATTGTGCTAATTAGGCTTTAAAATTAGCGCAATATTTATTGATAAGATTGTTTGGATTCTAAATAAGCCTTTTCATACAAACTTGGTAATAATTCATCATTCGTCATTTCCAGTTTTAACCAATCCCAGTCCAAATTCCCCCACTGTCCTTCAATATACTGTAAACAAAACTTCAATAATTTACCTAATTCACCTTCTTGATTAGATAGCGCTTTTTTCAAATGTTGCTCAAACGGTAATTGTTCTAAGATCATGTCGATTGGTAAATTTATTATTGTCTCTAAATGCACACAAATACCTACTGTAAACGCTTCATCTGGGTTTATTTTAGAATGATGAGTGGCAATATTCTTCATTAATAAAGCACATAAGAGTGACTGAAAATGAAACACGTTAGGTCGATCATCAAATTTTGCAAAACTCAATAATTGAATCCAGTTTCTAAGCTCTACTAATCCTAGAATTGAACATGTTTGCTGGATACTATTGATGGTGTTATCACGTTTAAATAATGCACTGTTTACTAACTTTAATAGACCTAAGCATAACTCTGGATCTTGACTAACAAGCAAACTGATGTCTGATAATGAAACATCAGGTTTGTAAATTTTGCTCATTAACCTCAATAGAGACGCTTGGTTTTGATTCATTTTTTGGCCAGTAATGATAATCGGCTTACTAAAATAAAACCCTTGAAAATACTTAAAACCAAGAGCTAAACAATCATCAAACATGCTTTGATTTTCTACTTTTTCAGCTAATAACTTGCACTTAAATGGTTTTAGTTTCTCAATAATTAAATTTAATTCTATTTCATGTAAGTACAGCACTTCTACTTTAATTATATCCATAAATTCTAGAAGTCGATCAAACCGAATGTCGCCTTGATAATCATCTAACGCTAAATGGTACCCCATTTTTTTCAGTACCCTTATTTGTTTTATTAAAGAATCATCAACAATCACTGATTCCAAAATTTCGATAACTATTTGGTTGTGAGTTTCAAAAGGTGGGGGGGTAAATAATAAGTCTTTGGGGAAATTAATGAAGATGATTTCATTTTCCCCACTTGCTGTATATTGACTTAAAGCACTGACTAATACCTGTGCAGTAGCTAGGTTGTGATCCAAATCATTAGGCACTCTCTGGTCTGAAAGTGCCCTACGGTATAATAATTCATACGCAATTGTATTTTGATTACGATCTAAAATAGGTTGTTTAGCAAAAAGAACTTGATCCATATTTGGCTTACTTCAATCATTGGCTACACTATGAATATAGTTGTTATCAACGATAATGTTTTTTAAATGAGGCGAAAATGTCAAAAGTTTTACAAAGTGTCGATAGTCGAACCAATTTAGTCGGGCAAAATCGCCTTGAATTACTTATGTTTCGATTATTAACGAATCAAACTTACGCTATTAATGTGTTTAAAGTACAAGAAGTATTAACACTACCTAAATTGACAACTATCCCAGGCTCTAACCCTGTTGTAATTGGTGTTATTTATTTGCGAGGACGGCCATTACCTGTGATTGATTTAAGTTTAGCTATTGGTTGCCCTGCGCAAAAAATTGATGTCACATCAAATATTATAGTCACCGAATACAACTCAACAGTTCAGGCGTTTTTAGTGACGGGTATACGTAGAATTGTTAATTTAAATTGGGAGGAAATTTTGCCAGTCCCAACTGGTTCAGGTGATAAACATTATTTAACAGCTGTTTCTAAATACGAAGAGGAAATAATTGAGATAATCGATGTTGAAAAAGTACTAGCTGAAGTTCAGCCACATAGTATGGAAATTAGTGAAGGTGTTGTCAAAGAAAACTTAAAATCGCAATTGATGGAAAAAGAAGTACTAGTAATCGATGACTCTTCAACAGCACGGATGCAGGTAAAAACAATAATGACTGCTTTAGGATTAAAAGTGCATTTGGCTAGAAATGGATTGGAAGGGCTTCAAATGTTACAAGGCTGGCTTGATGAAGGTTTGAATATTTATGATAAATTATTATTAGTGGTGACCGACGCAGAAATGCCAACTATGGATGGGTATAGTTTAACCACTGAAATACGTTCAGATGAACGAATGAAAGATTTATTTGTGGCGTTACATACTTCGTTAAGTGGTAATTTTAATGAAGCCATGGTTAAAAAAGTGGGGTGTAACGCTTTTTTAAGTAAGTTTGAACCCGACGAATTAGCAAAATTAGTTCAAAGTCGTTTAGAGCCAGATAACTAAACTTATTTTAATGACTTAAAAAATACTTAAAGCAGTATTTTTGAGTTAACTGGCTAGCTTGAAAACTTCATGATAATGTTGCGCCTTTTTTATAGGTGCTTTCGTTTTGTTATTGTTAACCAAAATTCAATCCAAACTACAAATAATAGATAGCAACCGCTTTTTTCAAGCGGGGGTAATTGCTGTTATCTTGTTTTCCGCGTTAACCATTGGTGTTAATACCCACGATTTAAATATAAAAGTATTTGGTGAGGTTGACCTTTTAGGTCTATTTGATATCGCCATTACTGTGTTTTTTGTTTTTGAAATCACTATTCGCTTTTTAGCCTACGAAAATAAACGCGAGTTTTTAAAATCGGGTTGGAATGTTTTTGATTTAATTATTGTGGTTGGCAGTTTAGTGCCAGCTGGTGGTAGTGGTATTTTATTAGCGCGTTTATTACGTGTCTTTCGTGTGCTTCGTTTAGTTTCGATGGTGCCCGAGCTTCGCCTGCTGGTAAACGCTCTTTTAAAAGCCATTCCAAGAATGGGTTATATCGCCTTGTTGATGTTTGTTATTTTTTATATTTATGCCGCTGCTGGCAGTATGCTTTTTGAAAAGGTGAATCCAATTTTGTGGGGGGATGTTTCAATTTCTATGTTGACGTTATTCAGAGTGGCAACATTTGAAGATTGGACAGACGTAATGTATGAAACAATGGCTTATCCACTTGTCGATTACTCATGGAGTTGGTTGTATTATTTATCTTTTATCTTTTTAACCGCCTTTATCTTTTTAAATATGATGGTGGGCACCATTTTAGATGTTATGGGGCAAGAGCATGAAAAAGAACGTGCAATTGCCAATGGTGAATCTTTCGAAGAGGCTCAACCAGCCAGTCGTGGTCAAATTCAAAAATTAGAAGAAGAAATTTCAGAATTAAAATATTTGATCCTAGATTTGAAAAATAAGTAATCATGACTAGTTTCTGCTATAGTACGCGACCTTTTTTAAACTTTTAATATAGATCCTCTAAATGACTCAAGATACTCAAGATACAGACGTAATAGTGCAAAAAATAGGCACTGAAATATACGAATTATTTGTTACTTGCCCTAAAGGCTTGGAGCATTTAGTTGATCAAGAATTAGAAAGTTTTGGTTGTACAACCCGCAAAATTCAATTTGCTGGTGTGTTAGTTGAAGCCACGTTAGATCAGATGTATTACATCTGCCTTTATTCAAGAGTAGCAAACCGTGTGTTATTGAAGCTAAATGGCGGAAAAGTACTATCAAAGGATTATTTATACGACTTAGTTAAGCAAGTGGATTGGCAGCAGCATATGCGCACCACTAATACCTTTAAAATTACATTTAATGGCAAAGTAGATGGTATTAATAATAGCTTATACGGTATGCAATTAATTAAAGATGCAGTATGTGATTATTTTAGAGATAAAACGGGTGTTCGCCCCAATGTTGAAAAAAACCAGCCTGATTTACACATTAACGTACATGTTCATAGAGACCAAGCCAGTGTTTATTTAGATTTATCCGGCGACAGTTTACATCGTCGTGGTTATAAGAAATATGGCGGTAAAGCGCCGTTAAAAGAAAACTTAGCCGCTTCTTTATTATTAAAAGCAAAATGGCCTGAAATTGCAAAACAAGGCGGAGCGTTAATTGATCCTACCTGTGGTTCTGGAACGTTTATTACTGAAGCTATATTAATGGCAACGGATACTGCGCCTGGTTTATACCGTACATATTGGGGGTTTGAGCGTTGGCTAAAACACGATCAGGTTTTGTGGTCAAAAAACTTAGAGCAAGCTCGTAGACGTCGCTTGATAGGCGAAAAAACAAAGGTTAAATTTTACGGTTATGACAGTGATGCTGGTGCTGTGAGTTATACCAAATCAAACATAGCAGGTTTGCATTTAGATGTGGATGTTACGCTAAATCAACAACCGTTATCTGAATTAACAACAGATGAAAATGCCCCTGAAAATGGATTATTAATTGCCAATCCGCCATATGGAGAGCGTATGAGTGATAAGGCGCACTTAACCAATTTATATCAATTTATCGGGCAGAGCATTTTTCAAAATTACAGAGGTTATAAAAGCGCTATTTTAACCAATGATGCGGAACTTGGTTTTGCATTAAATATGCGTTTGCATCATAAATTTCAATGTTTAAACGGCAAGTTAGAATGTGTATTCTTACAGTTCGAGCCAGATAGCTACAAACTGGATAAAATTAAAGCGAAATTTAGCCAAGAAGAAGTTGAGCAAAAAACAGCTGAAATTGAAGAGTATGTGCCCACTGGCCCAATCATAGACTTTGTTAATCGTCTTAAAAAGAACAAAAAGAAATTAAAAAACTGGTTAAAAAAGAACGATATTGAAGCGTATCGTTTATACGATGCCGATTTACCCGAATACAGCGTAGCCATTGATATATATCAAGACAAAGCGTTAGTGCAAGAATACAAAGCACCTAAAACAATTGATGAAAAAAAAGCCCATACACGTTTGATGGATATCATCAAAGTGCTACCCAGTGCTTTGAATATTATTCCAGAGCATATTTATTACAAAGAGCGTAAACGCCAAGCCGGTAAAAGCCAATATGAAAAACAGCAAGATGAAAAGTCGTGTTTTCATATTCAAGAATACAAAGCAAGACTAGAAGTTAACTTAAGTGACTATTTGGATTCAGGTCTGTTTTTAGATCATCGCCCAATGCGCAAATGGGTATATGAAAACAGTAAAGGTAAGTCGGTATTAAATTTATTTTGTTACACGGCTAGTTTTAGTGTGCACGCGGCGCTGGGTGGCTCAACTCGTACAACCAGTGTGGATTTGTCCAATACTTATATCGCCTGGGCACAAAGAAACTTAGCGCAAAATGGTTTATCTGATTACCAAAACCGTTGTATTGCAAGTGATTGTATTGAGTTTTTAAAGAAAGACGAACAATTCTATGACCTTATCATCATGGATCCGCCAACGTTTAGTAATTCTAAAAAGATGCAGGATGTATTAGACATCCAAAGAGATCACGGTTTGTTAATTGATATGGCTATGGATCGATTGGAAGTAGGTGGTACTTTAATTTTCTCTAATAACTTTAAAAAGTTTAAGTTAGATGAAGAATTATTAGAACGATACGATGTAAACGATATCAGTAAAAAAAGCATCGACATCGATTTTGAAAGAAACTCAAATATTCATCGCTGTTGGAAGATTCAACCTAAATAGGAAAAATCATGAACCAGTTTCAAAAGGTTGGCATTATCGGCCGCTTACAAAGCAATCAAGTGCTGGGTACTATTCATAAGTTACTTAAATTATTAATGGATCAACAGGTTGATGTAAAAGTTGACCATCGTTTAAAAGCGCATTTACGTGAAAAAGATATTGATTTCACCCCCGTGCAATCTTTAGGCAAATGGGCTGACTTAATTATTTGTGTAGGTGGTGATGGCACACTTTTGGGTGTGGCTCGTGAAATGACTGGTTTTAATGTGCCTGTATTAGGTATTAACCGTGGGCGTTTAGGTTTTTTGACTGATGTGATGCCTGAAGCGATGCATAGACAAGTCATTGACGTTTTAAATGGTAAATACATTACCGAAGAGCGTTTTTTACTTTGTGCTCAATTGGTTCGTGATGGCAAAGTGATTCAGTCTTATAACGCTTTAAATGATGTGGTTTTACATCCAGGTCAGTCAATTCGTATGATTGAATTTGAATTATACATTGATCAAAAATTCGTTTATTCGCAGCGCTCTGACGGATTAATTGTATCAACCCCAACAGGGTCAACGGCTTACGCGTTGTCTGCAGGTGGGCCGATGATGCATCCAAGTATGGATGGTATTGTTTTAGTGCCTATGTTTCCTCATTCATTATCTTATCGACCATTGGTGGTGAGTGCCAATAGTGAAATTCGAATTGTACCAAGTGAAGATAATCCACTGCCACCGCAAATAAGTTGTGATGCTCATAATCATTTGATTACTTTGCCGGGAGATGAAATCGTCATTAAAAAGCTGGAACAAACATTGCATTTGCTTCACCCAGTGGAGCATAATTATTATGATATTTGTCGACAAAAATTAGGATGGGGGAGTCGCCTCGGAGAAGACTGATTTTTTTGTTAAGTTTTTCAATAAATATCAATAAAATGTGAAATTACAATACAAAGTAAAATTCAAAGCGTCATTTTTTTTGCTATGTTTAATATGGATTAAATAGAGAATTCTCAAGAGTGAGTCATTTTTTATTGTAATTATTGAAAAGCTGATACATTAATTAACAAGGTAGGTTGATTTTGTTCGAAAACCAGATGCAACTTCGTTTAGAAAGTGATACCGCACAACAGTCATTAAACGACATAGTAGAAGCGGTTATTAAGCAGTTTAGAAATGAATATGACTCAAAAAGTGTAGAGTTAATTTATTTAAAAGGAGAGAACGTCCCTGCATGGATAAATGTGGATGCCAGTTTATTAACGTCTTGTTTAAAATCCCTAATCAAAAATGCATTAGATCACACTGTAAAAGGTGAGGTGCTGGTGTTAATTCATTTAGACGATAGTGTGCAAGCTGAAACTAAATTAAGACTCAATGTTTCAGATACGGGTGAAGGAATCGATTCTAATACTGTTCGTCATATTGAAAACATGATGTTAAACCCAAAAGAGCCCGTCAAAAAAAATGTTCTGGCAAAATGTACCAAAGAAGTCAGGCATATGGGGGGGCATATTGGTTTAAGAAGCACTTTAAGTAGAGGTACAACAATCTGGTTGGATGTGCCAATAAACCTCAATGAATCTATGATGGAGCGTCGAAAAGATCCTGTATTTGAACAGGGAGTTGTATTTGCCTCTCATAGCACCAATCAAACCGCATTATTAAGGTATATTGCACCTCTTTGTAAGAGCAGTAAAATTGTTCGTACTCAAATGGATATATCTGTTTTAAATAATAATCACCCCATAGACCTTGTAGTAATCCAAGGAAAAATACCCGATTTAAGTCAAATTAATGCTAAGAAAATTATTTATATAGGGGATGTCAATTCACAACATCCGGATGATTATATCTTGCCGAAAAATGTTCAATATATGAGTAAACCTGTGTTACCAAGTGATTTTGAAAAAATACGAATTCAGCATGAAAATGATTTCAGCTTTGAAATCGCACAATCAATGTAGCTCAATCTTAGCGCTCTTGGTATCATGTGCTTTTTTTGATACTAGAGTGCTGTATGAGTTTTGTTGATGTTGCTAAAAATCTAGATTTGCCTACCTACGAAAAACTTAAAACCGCCGTTGAAATTGGTAAATGGCCAACTGGACAAGTTTTAACTCAAGAGCAAAAATCAATCTGCATGGAAGCGGTAATGACCTATGAAATGGCGCATTTTTCTGAGGAAAAACGCACAGGGTACATGGAGCAAGCCTGCAAAAGTACATCAACTGTTGATTTAATCACTAAACAATAATAAGAATTATATATGAATGATTTATTTGATACGGCTAATTTTCAAAATAGTTTTACTGGTATCGTTGTCAAAATGCAAACTCGCCATCAAAGCCCGGTTGACTATCAATTTGTAATTGGTGATGACAAAGTGTCGATGAACCCATTAATTGGTCAAGAGATTCGTTTGAGTCACCAGGGTGTAATTCGATGTTTATACTGTAATAAAGTGATTACAAAAAGTTATGGGCAAGGTTATTGTTACGATCACCTTATGCAGTTAGCTTCAAATGATACCTGTATGATGAGTCCTGAAAAATGCCATTTTGCGCAGGGTACTTGTCGAGATAATCGTTTTGCTGAAAGTGTGTGTAATCAAGGGCATTATGTTTATTTGGCCAACACCTCTGAAGTAAAAGTGGGTATCACAAGAAACTCTCAAATTCCTACTCGATGGATGGATCAAGGTGCGAAACAAGCCATGGTGATTGCTCGAGTGAGTACACGTCACTTAGCCGGTTTAGTTGAAGTTATTTTCAAACAATATGTGAGTGATAAAACCAATTGGCGAAATATGCTAAAAGGTGAGGCAGATTTAATCGATTTGGCCAAAGTGCGTGATGATTGTATGGACAAAGCCAAAGAACAAATTGATGGTTTACAAGATCAATATGGTTTAGTGGCGATACAAATGTTTAATCATGGTGAAGTATTTGAGCTGGATTTTCCAGTGACACAATACCCCGAAAAAGTAACAAGCTTAAACCTAGACAAACAACCTGAAATTCAAGGTCGTTTATTAGGTATTAAAGGGCAGTATTTAATTTTGGATTGTGGTGTCATCAATATCCGAAAATACTCGGGTTATGAGCTAACATTAGAATACTAAAAAATAACGATGTATATCAGCTGCAAATTCCACTGCAATCTTAGTATTGTGGTTTGTGTTGAATCTAATTAAAAAAATAAATAATACGCCCTTGATTAATCAAGGGTTTTTTAAGGGAAAAAAATGAGCGAACTAAATACAATCTACTTAAAAGATTATCAAGCACCTGCTTTTCTGATTCAAAAAACACGGCTTACATTCGAAATATTCCAAGAGTTTACCTTAGTTCGATCTCATATAACCTTTATTCAAAACCCAAGTCGTAATGATAAACCCAGTACTTTAGATTTATTTGGTAAACAATTGGATCTTCAGTCGTTATCAATTGACGATGTGCTGCTTGACGATAATCAATTTGATTATAAAGACGATGTGTTATTAATTGAGAATTTACCAAAGGCTTTTATATTCGAAGCGGTTGTTAAAATTTACCCAGATAAAAATACATCATTAGAAGGTCTTTACCTTTCCAATGGGATGTATTGCACACAATGTGAAGCGCAGGGATTTCGAAAAATTACATTTTATCCTGATCGCCCAGACGTCATGTGCGAGTTTGAAACACGTATTGAAGCGGATGTTAAAGGCTATCCCGTATTACTTTCTAACGGAAACCTATTAGAAAGTGGTGAACTTGAGGGTGATCGTCACTTCGCCGTTTGGCAAGATCCGTTTAAAAAACCTTGTTATTTATTTGCTTTAGTAGCGGGAGATTTAGATGTAAAAGAAGATTATTTTATTACATTTGAAGGTAAAAAAGTCGCACTTAAGATCTTTGTTGAATCGCATAATATGCATAAAACACAATTTGCCATGCGCTCTCTTATACGCTCAATGAAATGGGATGAAGAACGTTTTGGCAGAGCTTATGATTTAGATTTGTTTATGATTGTAGCGGTTGACCATTTTAATATGGGTGCGATGGAAAACAAAGGTCTAAATATATTTAACTCGGCATTAGTTTTGGCGGATGAAGTCACCACAACAGATAGCGGTTTTGAGCGTATTGAAGGGGTTATTGGTCATGAATATTTCCATAACTGGTCGGGTAATCGAGTGACTTGTCGCGATTGGTTTCAATTAAGTCTAAAAGAAGGCTTTACTGTTTTTCGTGATTCAGAATTTACAGCGGATTTACACGATCGTGCTGTCAAAAGAATTGATGATGTAAACTTATTAAAAACCATGCAGTTTGCAGAAGACGCAGGCCCGATGGCACATCCAATTCGTCCCGCTTCTTATGTGGAAATTAATAACTTTTACACATTAACAGTATATGAAAAAGGCGCCGAAGTAGTGCGTATGATTCATACTATTTTGGGTGAAAAAACCTTTAGAAAAGGCAGTGATTTGTATTTTGATCGTTTTGATGGTCAAGCGGTGACAACTGAAGATTTTGTTGCATGTATGCAAGAAGTCAGCGGTCGTGATTTTGCACAATTCCAGCGTTGGTATGATCAAGCAGGCACACCTGTTGTAGAAGTGTTTGAGCACTTTGATCAAGCAAGTGGCACGTACACATTAAAATTTAGGCAATCTTGTCCGCCTTCAATCAATCAATCGAAAAAATTGACGTTTCATATCCCAATTAAAATGGCGCTGTTACATAAAGCGGATCAATCGAAACTAGATTTATCTGGCATTGAGGAGTTTGATACACAAACACAGGTGTATCATTTAACAAAAGACGAGCAAATAATAACCATTGAAAATTTAACAACTAAACCCGTAGCGAGTTTGTTGCGTGATTTCTCAGCGCCTATCAAACTTATCTTTAAACGCTCAAAAGAAGAGTTAGCCTATTTGTTAAGTCATGATGACAATGGATTTAATCAATTTGACGCAGGTCAAACATTGATGCAAATGCATTTAATTGAGCAATATCAAAACTTAAAAGAGGGTAACGCTTATGTAGTTGATGAAGCGTTATTAAGTGCAATGGACCAAGTCTTCAAAAATGAATTGTTATCCAATGCGATTAAAGCGTCAATGTTGACATTGCCAAGTTTCAGTTATTTATCGGACCAAATCGATAAAGTGGATGTTGATCTATTATTAGATTTATTAACCCAGTGCAAAACCCAAATAGCGTTGAAATTTGAAAAAGTATTATTGACTACATTTAATACATTAAATGATGATGTTAAATACGAATTTGAAGCCAAACAAGTAGGCAAAAGAAGTTTTAAATCGTTATGTTTAGGTTATTTGTCAAGAATCAAAGCACATCAAGCTTTGGCTGCTTCCACTTACAATCAATCGTCCAATATGACCGATACCGCTTTAGCATTAAATATTATTGCTAATGGCGATGATAAAAAACAAAAACAAAAAGTATTTACGCAATTTTATGCTAAGTGGAAACAAGACACACAAATGGTTGAGCAGTGGTTGGCGATTCAGGCAAGGGGGGATGACACTTCTTTAGCTGATATAAAGTTGTTAATGGCCCACGAAGCGTTTGATATCAAAACACCTAATAAAGTGCGAAGTGTAATTGGTGCGTTTGCAATGGGTAATCCCGTGCATTTTCATGCTAAAGATGGCTCGGGTTATGAATTTTTAGCGGACCAAATATTGGTCTTAAATGAACTCAATCCACAGATCGCAAGTCGATTATGTGGGGCTTTAACTCATTTTAAACGATACGATGATCGACGTAGTGAGCAAATGTTGGCTCAGCTAAATCGAATTAATGCATGCAACACATTAAGTAAAGATGTAAAAGAAGTGATCACACGCTCCATCCAAAGCGCATAAGTTTTAGAACATATTTTGTATTGATGTCACTAGAGTGGATTGATGTCCATTAATCATCCACTCTATAGTTAAAGCGATAGGCACTAAGATTATTGCATGTATAAAATAAAGGGGGAGCGATCGTTGCCCCATCCAGCTTAATATTCTAAATACTTTAATATTCGGTAAATTTGCTACTTTAATATTTGAGTGTCCAATAAATATGCCAATTAATATTAAGCCAAACCACGGAATAAAATAGGTGATGTCAAATGTGGAGTTGGGTAAATTTAATAACGGTTGTAAAAAATCAAATAGGAATTGAAGGCTGAAATAAAATGGTAAATTTTGAATGCTGTATTGTTCGATCAATTGTTGGCTGATTTGAGGTGTCAATTGACCTGATACAAAAAAATGTCCAAGTATAATAGTGCAACCTACAAAAAGGGACGTTTTAGGAAGAAACGAAAAGGGAATGGCGATGAAAGTAGAAATAAATAAGAATTGCAAAATCCCAAAATAAATCCAATGATCAGGAACAATTAAATAAGTGGCAATTGAAATCGTTAATGCACCAACCCCCAGTTTACCCGTTCTAAATAAAAATGATTGCCATTTATAACCACGTTTGGCTTGAAGCGCTAAACCAAACCCGACACATCCTAAAAACAAAGTCATAACAATAAGTCTTGATAAATAGACTTTGGGGTCATCATAACTAAAGCGCCATCCTGAGAAATTACTTAGATAATAAAAAAAATGAAACATAGCCATACTAGAAATGGCTAGGCCCCTAATGACATCTAAATTTAATGAACGTTGGTACATAATTAAATAATCTAAACAGGATGAATAAGCTTAATGATTTCAGTTGTACTGGATCAAATCAAGGGTTTAATTGATATATGAATAATGCTTTGCAAACAAAGAGTTGGAAAAAACTAGTCATTTTAATCTGGTACTTTCTAATTGATTGCTTAATTTTAGGGGTGATGGTTTCTCGGTCAATTAAAAAAATAAGACGCGAAGGGGTTGAAGTCTTATTAATAAATTGAAAATTAATTAATAGTCTCAATATACAAAGCAATGATTAAACTTTAAAAGTAGATGATCAATGAGTAAAAAGCAGATTCAATTAGATATTATTTCAGACGTAATGTGTCCATGGTGTATTGTTGGTTACAAACAGTTATTACCCGCTCTTGATCAATTTAAAGACGAAGTCGATTTTGTTGTGAATTGGCAACCCTTTGAGCTTAATCCGAATATGCCTGAAAAAGGGCAGGAACTTAGGGAGCATTTACACGAAAAATATGGCTCCACTGATGAAGAAAGTAAGCAGAATCGAAAAAGATTAGAGGATATTGGGAAGGATCTGGATTTTACATTTAAGTTTACAGATGAATCAAAAATCGTGAATTCTTTTTCAGCGCATCAGCTTTTGACCTATGCGTTTGAGCAGGGTCAAAAAACTAATAATAAACAATTACAAACTAATGTGAAATTATCCTTATTCAAAGCGCATTTTTCGGATGCAAGAGATGTCAGCGATATCAATGTGTTAATTGAAGTTGCGCTTGAGAATGGTTTAGCTAAATCAGAAGTAAGCAGGATACTTAACAATCAAACTTATGCTCAAAATGTAAGAGAATCCCAGCAAAAATGGATGCAAAATGGTATTAATGCGGTGCCAGCAGTTGTGGTTAATATGAAGTATCTATTATCGGGAGCGCAGCCCACACAAAGTTATATTGACGTCATTAATAATGTACTAAAAGCATAAAATATTATTATATGCAGTTAATAACGTTAAGTTATGATCTTGAGCGGTTTTAAATTACAATTTAGATGTATATGTGATTGATAATAAATAGTTGGAAAGAAAATGAAAAAGATGTATGTGATGATTGCCTGTTTGTGCTGTATTAGTTTTTATTCTAGTGCTCAAGAATGTTCCACTCAAGCGTTGTCGGCTTTTTGTAAACTCGAAAAAAAGCTAGATGATTTAATAAATTCAGTGGATTTAAATCAGTTTAAATCCCAACAAACATTAGAGGCCTACTCTCATGAAGCCTGTGTGGTCAGCACATTACATACAGCAACCAATACAAACAGTAATTTGATTGTAAAAGCGGTTTGCTTAAATAAATTCAGTATCGCTTGGATGCAAAATATAAGGGGCTTAAATAATTTAAAAATCGATAGGTTAGATCAAGAAATAAGTGAAAATAATGCCTCTTTGACCAGAATGAATGAATTAATTGAGACTAAAAAAGCAGAAATAAAACAATTAAAACAATAATTCAGTGTTAATTTGAGAGTTAATTCGGTCTATTAAGTGCGCTTGATTCGATTAAAGGTCATAAACAGTAGCAGTTAGTTGGAAAACGGATGTTAATCGATGGGGTGTTTGTTATAATCGCCCCCTTTTTTATATTCTGAGTATATTACGTGAGCGATTTATCTTTAATTCGTAACTTTTCAATTATTGCCCACATTGATCATGGCAAATCGACTCTTGCCGATCGTTTCATTCAAAACTGTGAAGGTTTATCAAACCGTGAAATGTCAGCACAGGTTCTAGATTCAATGGATATTGAACGTGAACGCGGCATTACCATCAAAGCACAATCCGTAACATTAAATTACACTGCAAATGACGGTGAAACTTACCAATTAAACTTCATTGATACACCAGGTCACGTGGATTTCACTTACGAAGTCTCGCGCTCGTTAGCTGCATGTGAAGGTGCATTATTAGTGGTTGATGCCGCTCAAGGTGTTGAAGCACAGTCTGTGGCTAACTGTTACACCGCACTTGAAATGGACTTAGAAGTCATGCCCGTTTTAAATAAAATAGATTTACCGCAAGCAGAACCCGAGCGTGTATCTGAAGAAATTGAAGATATTATTGGTATTGATGCAACTGACGCCGTTCAGTGCTCGGCAAAAAGTGGTTTTGGTATTGATGAAGTATTAGAGCGCTTAGTTAAAACCATTCCGGCACCCGTTGGAAATATTGACGGTCCATTACAAGCGCTTATTATCGACTCTTGGTTTGATAACTACTTAGGGGTTGTTTCCTTAATACGTGTTAAACATGGTCTTATCAAAAAAGGCGATAAAATTTACATTAAATCAACAGGTCGTCATCATTTAGTGGATGCAGTGGGTATTTTTACTCCTAAACGTGTTGTGACTAAAGAATTAAAAGCCGGTGAAGTGGGTTTTATTTGCGCCACTATTAAAGACATTCATGGTGCACCAGTAGGTGATACGATTACACATTTAAAAACACCGGATGTGGATGCGTTACCTGGTTTCCAAAAAGTAAAACCTCAAGTTTACGCGGGAGTGTTTCCTGTATCAGGTGATGATTTTGAAGATTTTCGTGATGCATTAGAAAAATTAAGCTTAAACGATGCATCATTGTTTTATGAACCAGAAAGCTCAGATGCCCTTGGTTTTGGTTTTCGTTGTGGTTTCCTAGGTATGTTACACATGGAAATCATTCAAGAGCGTTTAGAGCGTGAATATAATCTTGATTTAATCACCACAGCACCCACCGTTGTTTATCAAATTGTTAAAAACAATGGCGAAGTGATGGAAGTCGATAGCCCTTCTAAGTTACCAGACACTGGGTCAATTCAAGAAATGAGAGAACCTATTGTGCGCGCTAATATTTTGGTGCCACAAGAGTATTTAGGTAACGTGATTACGTTGTGTGTTGATCGACGTGGTGTGCAAGTTGAAATGAATTTCATGGCAAATCAGGTATCGCTTACTTATGATTTACCCATGGCAGAAGTGGTAATGGACTTCTTCGATCGATTAAAATCTGTATCTAAAGGGTTTGCATCGTTAGACTTTAATTTCGAACGTTTTGAAGAAGCTGCTTTAGTGCGTTTGGATGTGTTGGTGAATTCTGAGCGTGTGGATGCATTAGCCGTTATTATGCATAAAGATTTAGTCAGAACACGTGGCCGTTTATTATGTGAAAAAATGAAAGAGTTGATTCCACGCCAAATGTTTGATGTAGCTATTCAAGCGGCAATGGGTAATCAGGTTATTGCACGTACCACTGTAAAAGCCCTTAGGAAAAACGTAACCGCAAAATGTTACGGTGGCGATATTTCACGTAAGAAAAAACTACTACAAAAACAAAAAGATGGTAAAAAACGTATGAAACAAGTGGGTAATGTCGAGATTCCACAAGATGCATTCATGGCCGTTCTTAAGTTAGATAGTTAATTTTATAGATACATTAACCAGTTAAAATAATAATTAAAATTGGATAGTTAATATGTTTTCAACTTTTGCGATTATAACGATTGCACTTATTACCGCTTGTTTTGCTGAGGCTTTGTTTATAGGGCGCAGGCGTTTGATTGTAGCAACGGGTGAATCAAGTAATGATGATTTAAAAAAAGCGCTGCATGGCGATAAAATTACTTTTTTATTGCATTATGCTTTTATTGTATCTTTGGTTCCATTGATCATTTATGCGATTAAAGAAAGTGCAAATTTTGAATTGATGTTAGTCATCGCGGCACTAAGCGGTATTGTTTTAGCTATTATTGATAAATTATTATTTAAAAACCATCGTACCAATGTACAAGTGTTGATATTAGAGCGTAAAAACGATGAATACTCGCAATACGCCGATCATGAAAGCGGAATTATGGAATGGGGGAAGTCTTTTTATCCTATTCTAATTATTGTGATCTGTTTACGTGGTTTTTTGTTTGAGCCGTTTCAAATTCCATCAGGTTCAATGTTGCCCACTTTACGTGTGGGTGACTTTTTAGTTGTTAATAAATTTACTTACGGTCTGCGTTTACCTGTATTGGGTACTGAAATTGTTGATTTTAATGATCCACAAAAAGGCGATGTGATAGTTTTCAAAAAATATAGAGATACATTTGAAGAGCAAGAGCCTAGGTCAAATGGTTATGAAACTTGGATTAAGCGGATTATTGCAGCACCAGGTGATAGCTTCATGATTGATTATGAAAATCGTTTTATATATATTAATGGTAAGAGGCTATCAAAAATTAAATTAGATACCATATGGGATCAACAAGCTAAGTTTGAAACAGATATTTTCGAAGAGGTTATTAATGGCGTCTCACATAGTATTTACAATAACAGCCCAAAAATGAGCGTAGCAGGTAAATATTTCAGTATGGCTACGAATTCTGATGGTGCAATATTTTTATCAGGTGTCGCAGAAATAGTGCCAGAAGGTAAATATTTTGTTATGGGTGACAATAGGGATGGTAGTCATGACGGTCGATTTATTGGTTACATTAAAGAAGAAGATATAGTAGGCAAGGCATCCTTTATTTGGATGCATTTAGAGAATTTCAAACCTTCATTTACACGAAACGGGAGCATTAACTAATGATTCAATCACAAAAAGGCGCGTCACTTTTATCAATAGGTATTCTTATTGCGGTAGTTTTGTTTTTTGCAAAATTTGGCATTGAAGTCATTCCAAAATATTTAACTCAATTAGAGTATGTAAAACATATTGAGTCAACAATCAGTAAGTTTGAGCCCAATACTGTGATCACTAAAAATCAGTTTTATGGTACGTTTAACAGAACTGTAAAAACAAGTAATTGGAATCGCAGAATTCAAGATGATGTTACGTTTGTGCGTAAAAATGATCAATATGAAATTACATTGGATTATATCACTACCTCAAATCTGTTTTTTGATATTGATGTTTCGATCCATTTTAATGAGGTGATTACATTTAATTAATTATGGCAATTAAATCATTAGAGCATTTATGCGGTATTATTGGGTATCAATTTAACGATATTTCAAAATTAGAATTGGCTTTAACTCATCGCTCAATTGGTTATAAAAATAACGAACGTTTAGAGTTTTTAGGGGATTCGATTTTAAACTTAGCTATTGCAGAGGCTTTGTTCCATCAGTTCCCTAAAGAAAATGAAGGTAAGTTAAGTCGATTACGTGCCCAAATGGTGAAAGGTGATACTTTGGCTGTTATAGCTAAAGAATTTGGTTTAGGTGACTATTTGCGCTTAGGGCCAGGTGAGCTAAAAAGCGGTGGCTTTAAACGAGAATCTATTTTGGCTGATACGGTTGAAGCTATTATTGGTGCCATTTCATTGGACAGTGATTGGGAAACCGCTCGAGTTCGAATTTTAAGTTGGTATCAATCACGCCTCGAAGTATTAGATCCAAAAGATGTGAACGTTAAAGATGCAAAATCACGTTTACAAGAGTTTTTACAAAGTAGAAAAAAAACACTGCCCGTATATGAAGTGGTGAATATAACCGGTAAAGATCACGATCAAATTTTTGAAGTTAATTGTAAACTTGATGACTTGGATCATGTTTTATCAGCAAGAGCTGAAAGCAGAAAAATAGCCGAACAAAAAGTCGCTAAAAAAGCATTAGTCAGCTTAGGAGTTGATAATAAGTGAACGAATATGAGTTAAATACACAATGTGGTTTTGTCGCAATTGTGGGAAGACCTAATGTTGGTAAATCAACATTATTAAATAAAATTCTGGGTCAAAAAATATCCATTACATCACGTAAACCACAAACTACACGTCAGCAAATTATAGGTATTGATACCGCAGGTGATGTGCAGTCAATTTTTGTGGACACCCCAGGTTTGCATTTACATCAACCAAAAGCGATCAATCAATATATGAATCGTGCGGCTTCAAGCGCGTTAATTGGTGTGGATGCGGTTGTATTTATTGTTGATAAAATGATTTGGAATGAAGAGGATGAGTTTGTTTTACAAAAACTTAAACATCTAAAATGTCCTGTTTATTTAGTAATCAATAAAATCGATCAAATCACCGATAAAGAAAAATTATTACCGCATATTGAACGAATTGCAAAAATGTATGATTTTAATGAAGTATTTCCAATGTGTGCTTTAAAAGGCTCAAACGTTGAAGAGCTTTTAAAAGTTGTACGAAAAGGTTTACCTAAAGGTTTGTTTCATTATGGCGAGGATCAAATCACTGATCGAACTGAGCGTTTTTTAGCCGCTGAAATTGTGCGTGAAAAAATCATGCGTCAATTAGGCGATGAAATTCCATATGAAATTGCTGTAGAAATTGAAAAATTCAGTTTCGAAAAACGTATTTTACATATACATTCATTGATATTAGTTGAGCGTGAAGGGCAAAAACGCATCGTAATTGGTGATAAAGGTGCGCGCTTAAAGTTGATTGGCAGTGAAGCACGCAAAGACATGGAAACCATGTTTGAATGTCAGGTTATGTTGCATACTTGGGTGAAAGTGAAAAGTGGGTGGTCAGATGATGATCGTGCACTTCGATCGTTAGGTTATACAGACGATTAAAAAATGGACAATTCTTGTCGTTGTATTCTTTTGCATGTGCGAGAATTGTCAGAACATAAAAAAATTCTAGAATGTTTTTCGGAAGAATTTGGGCGAATAGGTTTGGTTATTAGTACTAATAATCATATTATTCCAGATTACTTCCGATTAATATCGGTAGAATTTACTGGTGGCACAGGCCTTAAAACACTGCAATCCTACCAGTACGAGCAAAAATTTATTTCTCTAGATGCCACTAAACAGGTGGCAGCATTATATTTTAATGAACTCCTTTTTTATCTGACTAAACAAAATGATCCCCATGAATGGTTATTGCCGTTTTACCTTGTAAGTTTAGCTAAATTAAAAAGCGAGAATTCAATTGAATTAATTTTAAGAGAATTTGAATATGAATTGTTAAGCAAAATAGGTTTTTCAATTAATTTTGAACAAGACGTTGACGGACTACCAATTAATACTGATTTTTGGTATCGATTTTGTCCATTAAAAGGTTTTGAGCGTATCAATCAACAAGTGAAATATAGTGTTAATGGATCTATGATATTTCAACTTAAACAAAAAAACTGGCAAACGACACCAAATAATAAAATCATTAAATACATTCTAACCAGTCAGATAGAAAAGATTTTGGATGGAAAAATTTTAAATTCTAAAGCGCTTTGGCCTAAAAAACACACAAATATTAAGGTAAACAAATGATAGCAATAGGCGTTGATATCGTTCAAGTTGAGCGATTTAATAAATCCGTTGCACAAAATACCAAGTTTGCTAAACGAATTTTAACCCCTTTAGAATTAGAGGTATTTACAACTCGCTCTGATAAAAATATCGATAATGGAAGGCGGTATCTGGCCAAGCGGTTTGCCGCAAAAGAAGCAGTGAGTAAAGCATTAGGAACAGGTATTGCAAAAGGGGTAAGTTTTCAGGATATCGAAGTGCTAAACGATGGGTTGGGTGCGCCGTTTGTGAGTTTGTTTAATAAAGCACTGTCTATTTATAAACAAAAAAATGCTCAACAAATTTTAATATCTATCAGTGATGAAAAGGATTTTGTCATTGCTTATGTAACATTATGTTAAAAAAATAACGCTTTTAAAACGATAAAGTAAAGTGAATGGTTTAATTTGATACTTCTCTAATCATAAATTGCTATAGTAATATTGATTGATATAGATCGTTTGCCAAATTTCAAAATGTTCAACTAGTTAAATATTAATTTTATTTGAAATAAATAAAAGTAGAATTATCTCCTTGAATGCTTAAATAGGTTACAAGTTGATTTTGCTAATAACCCTTTTGGGTTGTAAATAATAGTTTAATTAACCTCTTCAAGTCAGTGAGTTTTCTTTATATTAAACCTTGAAACTTTAATTAAGGTCACAATATAGTGACCCAATGTTCATTGTGATAAAAAAACCCTCTTACGTTACATAAATAGGCTTTACTAAAAGGGAATTATCATCAAATTAATTTGTCGGTAATACCTTAAGTTAATTAAATGGAGTCTAAAATGTCAAAAGGTCAAAATTTACAAGAACCGTTCTTAAATGCATTACGTAAAGAGCGAGTGCCTGTTTCAATTTTTTTAGTGAACGGCATTAAATTACAAGGACAAATTGAATCATTTGATCAATTTGTAATCTTACTTAAAAATACCATTAGCCAAATTGTCTATAAACATGCAATTTCGACCATAGTACCTGCTCGAAATGTTGATATAGCCGATGATGAACAAACTAGTGAATAATTAACGTTGGGAGCAACTATTGTTTTTTGATCGAGTCGATTCAGGGGACCAAGCCATACTGGTTCATATTAATTTTGTTGATGCATCTGAACATGAAGATCCCGATGAGTTTTTAGAATTAGTTCTCTCAGCTGGTGTGACACCACTTTTAACTATAAATGGGTCCAGAAAAAGTATTCATCCTAAATCTTTTGTAGGTTCAGGTAAAATTGAAGAAATAAAATTAGCAGTAGAATCGTTAGATGCAAATGTAGTTTTGTTTAATCATATTTTGTCTCCAAGACAAGAGTGGATGATTGAAGAAGAGTTGGGTTGTCGTGTTATCGATAGAACCGGTTTGATCTTAGATATTTTTGCACAACGCGCTCGAACTCATGAAGGTAAACTACAAGTTGAACTTGCGCAATTACATCACCAATCTACACGTGCTTCAGGTGGTTGGACGCATCTAGATCGCCAAAAAGGCGGCGTGGGTATGCGAGGAACAGGTGAAACACAACTTGAAACGGATCGCCGCCTAATTGATAAGCGTATTTCTTGGGTTAAAGCCAAGGTTTTAAAAGTGGCGGCTAAGCGTGCCCAGTCTCGTAAAACACGTGTAAAATCAGCAGTAAAAACAGTGTCTATTTGTGGTTATACAAACGCAGGTAAATCGACGTTATTTAATTATCTAACCAGATCAAGTGTGTATGCAGCTGATCAATTATTTGCGACATTGGATCCAACGATTCGTCGTTTGGATATTCCTGGTCTGGGTAAAGTGATGTTGGCTGATACGGTTGGTTTTATCCGTAATCTACCACATAAATTGATTGATGCGTTTAAATCCACATTACAAGAAACAGCTGAAGCGGATTTATTATTACATATTGTCGATTGCTCAAGCCCGGATATGCGTGAGAATATTGTCGAAGTAGAAAAAGTATTAAGTGAAATCGATGCACATGAAATTCCATGTATTTTGATTTTTAATAAAATTGATAATTTACCAGACAGGCAGCCATCTGTAGAATACAATGCTGAGGGTAAACCTATAAAAATTTGGTTGTCAGCGAAAAATGGCTTAGGCTGTGATTTAGTAGATAAGGCAATACTTGATGCGCTAAATGATGAACTTTATGAAAAAGATATCATCCTTTCACCAAAATACGGCCAATTACGTGCGATGTTGTTTGATCAAAATGCAGTAGTGGCTGAAAATTATAATGAAAATGGTGATTGTGTACTATCGGTTAAATTACAAATTTTAGATTTTAAAATAATGCTGTCACGTGCCAGCATTGATCCAAGTGAATTTATAGAACAAATAAAAGAAATTTATGAAAAATAATATTAATAATGACAATAACTATAATGGGGAAATGCATATGGCTTGGGATGAACCACCTAAGAATACAGGCGATAAAGATCCTTGGGGAAACCCAAGAAAAAAACAGAATAATAACGATGGTCCACCGGACTTTGACGAGTTATTAAAAGGATTAGGTAAGTTATTTGGGGGCGGTGGCAGTAGCTCTGGTGGTAATAAAGATGGGCAAGATTTTAGTAAATCATTAGCTATCGTATTATCTTTGGCTTTGGTTGTGATTCTAGCTTTTGTATTAGCCAAAGGTTTTTATAAAGTTAACCAAAGAGAGCAGGCGGTTGTATTACGTTTAGGTGAATTTCATACTATTAAAAATGCCGGTTTAAACTACGCTATCCCATTTATTGAGACAGTAGAGATAGTTGATATTACATCCCTTAAAACTGTAAAAGTGGCAAGAGAAATGTTAACTCAAGATGGTAATGTGATTTCAGTTGAAATTGAAGTGCAATATAGAAGTGCTGGCTCTAAAGAGTGGGTTCTAAATGTTGAAAATCCAACATTATTATTAGGTTTATTAACCGAGTCTGCCCAACGACATGTTGTGGGTGATAATAAAATGGACTTCTTGATGACTAATGGTAAAACTGAATTTGCTTTTGATGTAAAAGAGCGTTTACAGGCCGATTTAGATAGTTATAACACAGGTATATTAATTGACAGTGTCAACTTATTAGATATTAATCCTCCTGCTAAAGTAAAAGACTCATATGATGAAGTATTAAGAGCGGGTGAAGAGCGCGTAAGATTAAATAATGACGCAGAGAAATATAAAAGCCGAATTATTCCAGAAGCTGAAGGTGCTGCAACTAAAGAGCTTGAAGACGCGAATGCTTATAAAAATAGAATTGTAGAAGAAGCAATCGGTGAAGCTCGTCGATTTGAGCTTTTATACTCTCAATATATATTAGCGCCAGAAGTGACAAGAGAGCGTTTATATTTAGAAACAGTTGAAAAAATATACGCGAAATCAAGTAAGGTTATTATTAGTACAAAGCAGGGTAATAACATGATGGTATTACCGCTTGATCAACTTTTTAAAAATAAAGGGAAGTAGAGAATACTATGAATAAATTAATAGCTTTAATCATCGTATTGATGTTAGCAGTCTCTGCATTTTTTAGTTTTACTTTTGTTATTAGTGAAAAAGACACCGCACTAAAATTAAGATTTGGCGCAATAACAGAACCGAGTATTGAGCCCGGTTTACATGGAAAAATTCCATTTTTTGATGAAATTGTCACTTTTGATGCTCGAATTCAAGTATTGAACTTAAGACAAGAGTCGTACAAAACCAGTGGTTCAGAAATTTTGGATGTTAGCTCATTCGTACAATGGAAAATTATTGATTCTGAAGTGTTCTACAAAAATGCATCAGGTAATGTTGAGCGAGCACGTGAAATTATTACCGCTCGTACCAATGCAATTTTAAGAGCAGAATTTGGTAAGTTGACTACTAAAGAAGTAATTTCAGGCAAACGTGATGAAATGCTGCAGTTAACTCTAGGTACTCTAAAACCTCAGGTTTTAGAGTCGTTAGGTGTTGAAATTGTTGACTTGAAAATTCAAACCATTCAATTACAAAGCTCGATTCTAGAACAAGTATATGACCGTATGATTTCTGAGCGTCAAAAAGTAGCTCAAGAAGATCGTTCTGAAGGTCGTAAAGAGCAGATAGAAATTCAAGCTAAAGCGGATCGTCAAAAAGTAGAAATCGAAGTGGCAGCTTATCGTGACGCTGAGATTATTCGAGGCGAAGGTGATGCACAAGCAGCTAAAATTTATGCTGATGCCTATTCAGTTGATGCTGAGTTTTATTCGTTTTTAAGAAGTTTAAAAGCTTATGATAAATCTCTTGGTAAAACTGGTGATATATTAGTATTGGATCAAAATGATTCATTCTTTAAATACTTTAATAATGGTTCAATTATCAAACCTTAATTAAAAGTAAATTCATTAAAAAGCCGAGAATATCTCGGCTTTTTTTTGTCTGTTGATTCGTGAGTTAAGTGATTGGAGTTGGTGTGTAGTGAAGTAATAAGGTTGTAAGTATAAAAAATCGATCGTTATTTGTACTAAATACACTAAAAGGCAATTACTGTTATATTTAAATGGATTATCCACTTAGAAAATGGTATTTATTACTGTAATTAAAGAAAATAATAAAAAGATACTTTAGATTTATAAATGCGAATAATACATGTTAAATAAAACAACAGATAAGACCGATTTTATAGTAGGCAATAAAAATAAACGTTTATTACAATTATTTTATGTAATTGAATTTACAGTTTTTATAGTGGCTATTCATCAGCATATAGTTAAAGGAATTGCTGCTTCAGGTGTTTTATTTCTGTGTTTTTTCCTAGCGTTCGGAATTTATATTTTAATTAAAAAAAATAAAACTAATATAGCCAGTGTCTTATTATTATTGTTATTAACAGTCTCTTCTATGTATTTTATGTGGAGGTTTGAAGGGAATCATGACAGTGCAGTATTGGTTTTACCCACTGTGTTAATACTTGCTGTGATGTTAAATTTATCTAGATTTTTTGTTGTATTATATGTAGGTATTGTCATATGTATTTTGCTAAATGGATATTTTAATGATATTGGCTGGGTAACCAATGTGGTTGCTTCCCCAACATTAAATGACGCCTTTGTAATGGTTGCAATTATTAGTGTCATCAGTTTTGCTGTTTGGTTAATGCTTAAAGATCTCCAAAATTTATTAACACGATTATCTGATGAAATAATATTGGTTAAGGAATCCAAAGCTGAAATCGATAAAATGTTGCATCACGATTCACTTACAGGATTGCCTAATCGATTTTTAGCTAAAGAATTCTTTAATGATGTATTGTTACGAGCAAGAAGGAACAGTGGTTTAGCAACGATTATCTATTTAGATCTGGATCATTTTAAGCATATTAATGATAGTTTTGGCCATCAAGTAGGAGATGAGTTTTTAAAACATACAGCCAATAAACTTAAAAATATTCTAAGGGAAACGGATCGTGTTTGCCGCCACGGTGGAGATGAGTTTTTAATAATATTAGAAGTAGTACAGTCTGAAAAAGAAATCACTAAAATAATCACAAAAATTACAGAACAAATAGCTAAGCCATTTATGTACAATAAATTAGATGTCATCACTACTTGTTCGCTTGGGGTTGCAATTGCGCCAAATGATGGTGATGATTTTAACACGTTATTAAAAAAAGCCGATCTGGCGATGTATCACAGTAAACACTTAGGTCGTAACGGTTTTAATTTCTATGACGAAACTCTAAATAAAAACCTACAAGAGCATATGGAGATTGTCAGTGATCTGCATAAAGCGATTGATCAAAAACAATTCTTTTTATGTTTTCAGCCTAAATTCGATTTAAAAACCGGTGAAATTAATTCAGCTGAAGCATTAATTCGTTGGAATCACCCAACTAAAGGCGTGATTGGTCCAGATGTATTTATCCCGGTTGCAGAAAGCTCTGGTTTGATTGTGCAAATTGGACAGTGGGTAATAGATGCAGCTTGTGAGCAATGTAAAAAATGGCAAGAATTTGGATTTTATACATTAGGGGTTTCGGTGAATGTTTCTGGGGTTCAGTTCCAAAGAGATAATCTAGAAAAAGTAGTAGAGCGATCATTATCTAATTATTTATTACCCGCTAATAAATTAGAATTAGAAATTACAGAAACTATATTATTAAGCGATACTGATATGCTTAATGAAAAAATGGCCAAATTGCGCGCCTTAGGTGTAAAATTTTCAATCGATGATTTTGGCACAGGTTATTCGAATTTAAGTTACCTCAAAAATATGGAAGTTGAAACGTTAAAAATTGATCAGTCTTTTGTTAAAAATTGTTTAAAAGATGAACAAGATCGCGCCATAATTAATGCCATTGTTCAAATGGCTAACTCCTTGCAGCTAAAAACAGTGGCTGAAGGGGTTGAAGAGAAAGAAGTAGCGGATTATTTAAAGAGTATTAACTGCGATGCTGGCCAAGGTTTTTATTGGGCTAAACCATTGACTGCTGATGAGTTTGTTGCGTTTTTGTATGCACAAAATAGTTCTTATATGCCTAAGATTTAGATTGAGTTTTAGGTGTTTGAAGTTATATAAACTGTATTCTTGCTGTTATTCTGGGTAAATCCAATTGTTATTCGGAATTACGTTCGCTTTGATTTTTTGTCCCACATTTAATTTGTTCGATATCGAACGGGTTAATTGCAAACAAACTTCCGTTTGTCCAATACTTAATCTAACGTCATCATACCAACCGTGAAACTGTTTATTAATCACAATGAATTCAATGTTTCCATCCAAACTAAAATCAATATTCTCTGCTCTAAGCATTATTTTTGCATCACCTGAGTATTCTGATTCAGAAAATTCAAAATATTGATTAAATAATTTAAATTGTTGTTTATTGATTTTGATATCTAAAAAATCGCCATCACCAAAAAACTCTGCCACTTCTAAAGAATTAGGTGTCGAGTATAATTGTTGAGCGTCACCCATTTGTAAAATAGAATCTTCAGAGTGTGTTAAAGGAGTTAATAAAGCCACTTGATCCGCCATAATAAATGCTTCTTCTTGATCGTGAGTGACCAAAATGGCAGAGGTGTTTTCTTGTTTAAGAATATATTTTACATGTGCAGCCAATAAGCGTCTTCGATCCAAGTCTAAATTTGAAAACGGTTCATCCAAGAGAATAACTTTTGGTTTTGGTGCCAATGCTCGAGCTAAGGCAACACGCTGCTGCTGTCCACCGGATAGTTCATGTGGGAAGTGTTGTGAAAATTCGCTTAACTCAATCAATTCTAATAACTCCATTACACGTTCAAAACGGTTTTGTTTGTCCTGTTTGTGTAAACCAAATGCAATGTTGTCAAACACACTTAAATGTGGAAAAAGAGCATAATCTTGGAAGACCATACCAATTTCTCGGTTCTGAGGAGCTATATTGGTTTTTTTTGTGAAGATAGGTTGATCATTTAGGTGGATTTCACCCTGTTGAACTTGGGTGAATCCCGCTATAGCACGAAGTAATGTTGTTTTACCACAGCCACTTGAGCCAAGAAGGCAAAGAATTTCACCTTCTTTTAGTTCAAAACTGACATTTCTCACAACCGTTTGATTGTCATAACCACAGTTTAAATGTGAAAGTCTCAGCATTGTATGGGCCTATTTAGAATTTATTAATAAAAATTCCAACAACGCTTTTTGGGCGTGTAAGCGATTGCCTGCTTCTTCCCAGACCACACTACGAGGATCATCAAGCATATCTTCACTTACTTCTTCACCGCGGTGAGCAGGCAAACAATGCATGAATAGCGCGTCTTTATCGGCTGTATCCATTAAAGCAGGGCTTACTTGGAAATCTTTAAATTGCTGCATACGTTCAGCTTGTTCTTCTTCTTGACCCATTGACGCCCAAACATCAGTCACAACTAGGTGAGCACCTTTAATCGCTTGTTTAGGGTCGTTCATCACTGTTACACGATCTGAATTTTCGTCAACCAAAGATTGCATTGGCTCAAAAACTTTAGGGCATGCGATGTTTAATTTAAAATCAAACTGTGCAGCAGCATTGATGTAAGAGTGGCACATGTTATTGCCGTCTCCAATCCAAGTCACTGTTTTACCTTTAATATCGCCGTGTACTTCATAATACGCTTGCATGTCGGCTAATAACTGACAAGGATGATAGTCATCAGTTAACGCATTAATAACAGGTACTGAAGCATACTGTGCAAATTTTTCGATTTTCTCATGGGCAAATGTCCGAATCATCACGATATCAACCATTTGGCTTAATACACGTGCGCTGTCTTCAATAGGTTCGCCACGGCCAAGTTGGGTGTCGTTAGGTGATAAGAATATTGCACCACCACCAAACTGAATCATACCCGCTTCAAATGAAACACGAGTACGTGTTGAAGATTTTTCAAAAATCATTCCCAGCACTTTGTTTTTAAGTGGTTCGTAAATTTCACCATTTTTATGCATGGTTTTTAATTCACAAGCACGTTTAACCAGTTGGTTTAATTCGTCTTTAGAAAAGTCTTTTAGTGTCAAAAAGTGTCTGACGGCCATGAGCAAAGCTCCATCTAATAATTCAAAAAAGAGGCGAATATTACATGATTTTACAAATTTGGGAAACGTTAGTGACTAATAAGAGTGCCAATAAGTGAAAACAATGGAAATTAACGCTTCAAGATTATTTCGTTTCAGGTTAAAATAGGCAAACCGAGTCACAAAAACTACTCGGTTTTTTTATGTCTGTAATATTCGTTATCGATTATACGTTACAGCCTGTTTTTTAGTTTAACAGTAAGGTCCGAGCAAACATGGGTAAGAATGTTGTTGTATTAGGTACACAGTGGGGAGATGAAGGCAAAGGTAAAATCGTTGACTTGTTGACCGATAAAGCCAAAGCAGTAGTACGTTTTCAAGGCGGTCACAATGCAGGTCACACCCTTGTCATTGACGGTAAGAAAACCGCATTACATCTTATTCCATCTGGTATTTTACGTGAAAACGTAGAATGCGTGATTGCGAACGGTGTGGTTTTAGCCCCCGATGCCTTATTAAAAGAAATGGCTGGTCTGGAAGCACGTGGTGTACCAGTTAGAGATCGTTTAAAAATCTCTTTAGCTTGTCCATTAATCTTGCCTTATCATGTTGCATTAGACCAAGCGCGCGAAATTAAGCGTGGCAAGGCAGCAATTGGTACAACTGGCCGTGGTATTGGTCCAGCGTACGAAGATAAAGTAGCGCGTCGTGGATTACGTTTAGGTGATATGTATACACCTGAATTTGCCGAAAAATTAAAAGATGTGATGGAATATCACAACTTTGCTTTAGTTAACTACTATGGCGTAGAAGCACAAGATTACGAAGAAACATTAGCATTATGTAAGCTGTGGGCTGCAGAAATCAAACCTATGGCTGTTGATGCTGTGAGTCTGGTTCACAAATTACGTGAAGAAGGCGCTGATGTTATGTTTGAAGGCGCACAGGGTTCTTTATTAGATATTGACCACGGTACTTATCCGTTTGTTACGTCTTCTAATACTACCGCTGGTGGCGTTGCAACAGGTTCTGGTTTAGGTCCAATGTACTTAGATTACATTCTAGGTATCACAAAAGCATACACAACTCGTGTAGGCGCAGGCCCTTTTCCAACTGAATTATTTGATGAAGTCGGAACACATTTATCAGTAATTGGTAAAGAAAAAGGCACAACTACTGGGCGTGATCGTCGTTGTGGTTGGTTTGATGCGGTTTTAGTTAAGCACTCAATTCGCATTAACTCTATTACAGGTATCTGTTTAACTAAGTTAGATGTATTAGACGGCTTAGAAACAGTACGTGTTTGTACCGGTTATAAAAATGCACAGGGCGAAGACGTATCTTGGCCTAGTAGTGCAGAAGAGTTTGGTAGAATCACTCCTGTTTATGTTGATTTACCAGGTTGGAGCGAGTCAACAATTGGCGTGCAAAAACTAGAAGATTTGCCTCAAAACGCAAAAGACTATATAAAGTATATTGAGGACGCCATTGGCGCACCCATCGATATTATATCAACCGGTCCAGACCGAGTTGAAACCATCACATTGAGACATTGTTTCGATTGATAAATAATATAAAAAGGCACCTTAGGTGCCTTTTTTGTATTTAAATATATTAAAAACAACTTGGCCGATATTGAGTCAATTTGCCAATTAAAAGAGAAAAAATGAAAGATAAAAAAAGTTTTAAAAAACAGAAGAAGGATAAGTTTGCAAAACGTGAGCAAGGCAATTACGAAAAGCCTGTTGCGAGTCGCGAGCATATGATGGAAGTATTAGCTGAGGTCGCTAAACCTTTAACGCACCCAGAGATGTGTGAAGTGTTAGGTTTAACTGACGAAGACGCCATAGAAGGCGTACGCAGAAGATTAATTGCCATGTGCCGTGACGGACAGTTAATGTCTAATCGTAACGACGCATTTGGATTAATTGATAAATTAGATTTAGTCAAAGGTCGTGTTCAAGGCCATGCCAATGGTTTTGGTTTTTTAGTATGTGAAGACGACCACGAAGACGTATTCATATCAGAGCGTCAAATGCGCTGTGTATTTGATGGTGACCAAGTCTTATTACGTAAGATGGGTCTGAACTTCAAAGGCAAACCAGAAGGTAAAATCGTTGAAATCATCCAACGAAATACAACTGAAGTTGTCGGCAAGTTTTTCAAAGAACACGGTTTGTTTTACGTGTCACCTGAAAATAAACGCATAGCAATTGATGTGAGCATCGATGCTGAGCATACAATGGATGCAGCAGAAGGCGACATAGTTCGTGTTAAAATCACCGATCAACCACAATATCGTCGTGCACCAATGGGCCAGATTGTAGAAATCTTAGGCCAAAGTTTTGCTCCCGGGCTAGAAATTGAAATCGCATTACAAACCCATAATATTCCTCACGAATTCCCAGAAGCCGTGAATGAGCAAGCAGCTAAAATCCCAGCTGAAATAAGCGCAGCCGATTTAGTGGGTCGTGTCGATCTAAGAAACAAACCATTTATCACAATTGACGGCGAAGATGCCCGCGATTTTGATGATGCTGTATTTGCACAAGCCAAAAAAGACGGTGGTTTCCATTTGTATGTTGCCATCGCTGATGTGAGTCATTACGTAGAATTAGACTCGCCATTAGATGAACACGCACAAGTGCGTTCAACGTCAGTGTATTTTCCTGAGCGTGTGATCCCAATGCTTCCAGAAAAACTATCAAACGGTTTGTGTTCGTTAAATCCGAACCAAGATCGTTTAACGATGGTTTGCCAAATGGAAACTGACGCAGACGGCAAGTTGATGGAATATCATTTCTATCAAGCGGTGATTCATTCACACGAGCGTTTAACCTATACACAAGTCGGTGACTACTTAGAAAATAATACAAAAATCACCGAACAAAAATCAGTGATAAAATCTATCAAAGCGTTGTATCAATTATATAACGTATTAACAGTACAGCGCCGAGCGCGTGGTGCCATTGAGTTTGAAAGCGTTGAATCAAGAATTGTATTCAACGAAGAACGTAAAATCGACAAAATTGTGCCGGTTATACGTAACGACGCGCACAAGTTAATTGAAGAATGTATGTTGTTAGCGAACCAATGCACAGCAAAATTCTTAATTGATTTAGAAATTCCAGGTTTATATCGGGTACATAAAGGCCCGTCAGAAACCAAGTTAGAAAAATTACGCGGATTTTTGTCAGAACAAAGAATTGAATTAAAAGGCGGAAACAAACCCACATCGATGGATTTTCTATCCGTAATTGAACAAATTCGTGAACGCGATGATTTTCAAGTATTACAATCGGTATTATTGCGCTCAATGAGCCAAGCAGTGTATCAGCC